>JAITTD010000072.1 GCA_031287245.1 Bacteroidales bacterium | reverse complement strand
GGGTGAACATGATTACCATCCCCGTGATGGCGTATTATCATTTCGGATGGGAACAGCAATACTACGCCGGCTTGGGCGTCACAGTGGGCATCCCCATACGTTCTACCTACAAAACCCACTCCGACAAAATCACCACGCAGGGCTATTTCCCCACGCTCGCTCTGCTGATTGACGAGCCTGTATCCCGCGCCGGTCTGGGCGATTACGAAATATCCGGCGGTACCAGCGCCCTCCCGTTGAAAACCGCATTCATGCTATCCGCCGAAGTTGGCGAACGATGGGATTTCCAGCGCATCACCCTCTACGCGGGTCTCTATTTTGACTATGGCGTCAACAATATATCCAAAGGCGGCAAGTCAATCAACCATATCCCTTACTATACAGCAGGCGTTCCGGCAGGAGAAACTTATGACATCAACAGTCTGTTAGCCGCAGCCAACGAAAGCGGAACGGCATACAGCGGGAAAGTGCATCCCATGGAGGCAGGCATCAGAATCAAAATAGCCTTCGGCGATGGCAAACGACAGTCTGAAATGAGCAAATTCTCCGGTTCAAGGACCTACCACCGCGAACTGCAATTAGTAAAAGCCACGCGCAGTCAGGAATCGCAGGAGATAAAACCCGAAAATATTCCGGTACCCCTGCTGGCTCATATACAGGGCATTGTACGCGATGAAGCCGGCAAACCGCTGTTTGCCACCGTAGAACTGACCGACAAAAATTCAATGGAAAAAGTTGCCAGCGTCAACAGCAACTCGCAGGACGGCACCTACGCCATAGATGCGCCATTGGGGAAAAACTACGGTTTGACAGTGCGGTCGGGCGACAAACTGTTGCACTCCGACAACATCGACCTGAGCAAGGCTAAAAAAGCGCAAATCATAGCACGCAACATCCGGATGCAGACCATCATGATAGGCGCCAGCACGGTTTTGAGAAATATCGAGTTTGCCTACGCCAAAGGCGCATTCACCCCCTCTTCTATCCCAGAACTGATGGGCGTTGTCAAATGGTTGAACCAATATCCGTCGGTACATATCGAAATAGAAGGCCACACAGACAATGTCAGTTCGCTGGCAACCAATATGCGCCTCTCCAAAGAACGAGCCAAAGCAGTATATGATTTCCTCATACTGAACGGAATAGATGCAGAACGCCTCCAATACAAAGGCTACGGACCCGACAAGCCGATATCCCCCAACAGTACCGAAGAAGGCAGAGCAAAAAACCGAAGAGTGGAAATGAAGATAACAGAAATGTAGCAGGCGACCTTTCAATTACGAATTAAAAATTACGAATTACGGTTTACATTGTGATTCGTAATTTTTAATTTGTAATTGTTTTTTTTTATATTAAGTTTGCAGAAATTTTGAAGACATGAAATATATTGTCATTCTTGGTGATGGCATGGCAGATGAGCCTGTTGATGAGTTGGGCGGCAAAACTCCGTTGGAAGTAGCCAACAAGCCTGCCATCGACTATTTGACGGCACATGGTGAATTGGGCATGGTGAAAACAGTCCCCGAAGGCATTCCTCCGGGCAGCGACGCCGCCAATTTGTCGGTAATGGGCTACAACCCGAAGGTGTACTATTCGGGACGCTCATCCCTGGAAGCCGTCAACATGGGCATACAATTAGCAGACGATGATGTTACCTTGCGTTGCAACCTGGTCACCCTAAGCGATGAAGCGCAGTACGCGGAAAAGACGATGATTGATTACAGCAGCGACGAGATTTCTTCGGAAGAAGCCGCCGAACTGATTCAAACGCTGCAACAGCATTTTGATACGAACGATGTGCATTTTCACGCAGGGCGCAGTTATCGCCACGTAGTGGTTTGGAATCATGGAACGACAGGAAATACGCTGGTTCCACCGCATGATATTCTTGAAAAGAAGGTATCAGCCTATCTTCCGACAGGTTCGGCAGGCGCTGTTCTGCTTGATATCATGGAACGAAGCGTGGAAGTGCTTTGCAATCATCCTGTCAACCTTCGCAGGAAAGCGTCCGGTTTGCGTCCTGCCACTTCGATATGGCTGTGGGGCGAAGGAAAACGTCCGGTAATACCAGATTTTAAGAGCAAATACGGGTTAAACGGCAGCGTCATCTCCGCTGTGGACTTGGTGCAGGGCATCGGACGATGTGCAGGGCTTGAAGTGATTGACGTAGCCGGGGCTACCGGCAATATGCAAAGCAATTTCAAAGGAAAAGCGCAGGCTGCCATAGCGCAGTTGCTTGAAAAAGAGAATGATTTTGTATATCTTCACGTGGAAGCGCCCGATGAATGTGGCCACCGCCACGAAATAGCCAATAAGGTAAAATCCATCGAAATCATCGACCAGCAAATTGTACTGCCCATCAAAGAGGCGCTGGATGCGTCCGGTGAGGCTTATTCCATCATGGTGCTGCCCGACCACCCTACTCCCCTGCGGAAAAGAACGCATACCTCCGCTCCTGTTCCGTACACCATCTATCGAAACACGGAAAACGGGCAGCAGGGAACAGCGGCTTATACGGAAAAAAACGGCACTTTGGCGGGACAGTACATAGCCGAAGGGTTTTTGCTAATGGACAGATTTATTCATGGTAAATAGTTGATCATTGAAAAGGGATTTATTTTATATTGCCATAGCGGTGTTTATCATCTGGTTTCTTGGGCGTTGCGCAAAAATGCCGGGGAACATAGCGGGCGGTCCGAAAGATGAAACGCCCCCAGTGTTTCTGTACAGCATTCCACCGTTGAATAGTGTGCATTTCAGCCCCGACGCCAAACGGATTGATATGTTTTTCGATGAATACGTACAGTTGAAAGATGTCAACAACCAGTTTGTATCCTCATCACCGATGAAAAAGAAGCCGGAAATACTGCTGTATGGGAAAAAGGTGCGCATCAACCTCAAAGAATCGCTATTGCCCGACATGACTTACACATTCTATTTCGGGGAAGCCATTGTGGACAACAATGAGGCGAACAAACTGCTGGGATTTCTGTATGTACTTTCCACCGGCGACCACATTGATTCGTTGACCTACACCGGCAGGGTAGTTAACGCTTTCGACCTGAAATCGCGCAAAAAAGACGACAAGGTTCCTGTATCCGTGCTTCTATTCAAGGATTTTAGCGATTCGGCAGTTTATAAATCAGCGCCGGTGTATGTTACCCGTACCGATAATTACGGATTCTTCACCTTTTCCAACATTCGTCCGGACACTTTTCGCATTTTCGCTATCCGCGACATGGGCGACAACCTGCTGTTCGATATGCCCACCGAAACAATTGCCTTTGCGGATTCCACCGTCATCATTGACGAGCGGTATTACCGCGATCCGGACATTCCCTTTCCCAACTCGTTGAATTTACCCGATTCCGTTAAGGAAAAAAATCCGGAACTGCCACACAGGGACATTACGCTGTACCAGTTTCAGGAAACGCCCACCAAACAATGGCGAATGGGGTATGAACGCCCGCAAGCCAACCTGCTGACTTTTGCGTACAGTTTGCCTGTTGATTCGCTGCCCATCCGTATTATCAGCGATTCGCTCACCGTCACCGGCTCATGGTATGTGCCCGAACCGTCAGACAAAAGGGATACGCTCCATTTTTGGCTCACCGACACCGCTTTGGTGAAGCAAAAAACACTGTTGGTGCAGGTTTGGTCGCCGCGAACCGACTCGACCGGGCAAGTGGTGAGCCTTTCCGACACACTGAAGATGTCGTTTGAGCCGCCAAAAACAGTAGATAAACGCTCACGCAAAGAACGCCGAAAGGACGAAAAAGAAGGTAAAAACATCAAACCCCGCACACCGGTGGAAATGACGCTCATCACAGCCAATGTGAAGGATAAAATGGATTTGACAGCACGGTTTCAACTAACGGCATCGCAGCCCATTCAATCCATCGACCGCTCGAAAATCATTTTTACCGAAAAGGTGGACACGCTGGAAGTGCCTGTTCCATTCACCGTGGCGGAAGATACTTCCAATATGCGCAAGTGCTTCATTGATTGGGAACTGAAAGAGGATGCCAAATATTCCATGATCATCGACACAATGGCTTTCACCAGTATTTACAACGTTTTCAACGATTCCACCGGATGGTCATTCACCACCCAGAAAAAAGATTATTACAGCAGCATCGAAATTTCATTTAATGAGGTCCCTTGTCCATTTGTGGTACAGATTTTGCAGGGGGGCGATAAAGAAAATGTAGTGAAGGAGGCTTTGCTGACAGATAAAAAACCGGTGTTGATTGATTTTCTCAAACCGGATAAATATAAATTGAAAGTGATTTTCGACCGCAACGGCAACGGAAAATGGGACACGGGGCATTATCTGAACCGAGTACAGCCCGAAAAGGTAGAATATTACACCGAGGAAGTGGAGACCAAATCAAACTGGAAAACTGAAATAAGATGGACTTTATCAAATTAATATAAAACAAAACATAAAATAATTTATCATGAAAAAGTTAATTTTTGCATCGTTATTACTATCGTTGGCTTGGGGGGTGGATGCCCAAAAAAAGGTCACTTATGCCAACCCGCAACAGGTGGATGCTTTTTTCAAGTCGAAAACCAAGGTTGTGATGGACGCCAATCCGATGATTGGGTACAACATCGTGATAGCCAATGCCGTGAAAAAATTCTGGACTATCACGCCGTTTGAAATCATTTCGTCCGATGAATTTGATGAACAATTCAACGACGCGACATCTTCATTCATCTTTCTGTCGAGATTGACGTTAGACAAGAAAAAAGATGTGAGTTATCTCTACATGAACATAGTGATGGGCGCCGCCAAGGTGAAAGACATCACCGATTTGCCCGAACTGCTCTCGGTTCCGCTGGCGTATGCAGGCGTGGACGAGGACAATTACGTGGACAAACTGCCGCTGATGTTGCAGTTTGCACAGATTCACATCCGTCGCATTCACGACAAAAAACTGAAAATGTACACCTTGCGAGATTACAACGACAATGCAAAAGAACTGAAATCTAAAACCCTGCTGCTGAAGCAAACGGATTTGTCGAAAGAAGTGAACAGTTTGGAAGCCATCCAAAAAGTGTATTCGGGAAAGGTACGCATAGCAAGCACTGAAGAAATCACGCAAGCCATTGAAAAGAAGGAAGCAAACACTGCCGTGCTGCTCCAAGTAGGACCCTCGGAAGACGAACACAGCGGACGTTCCTACCGCCTGATTTACGGAATAGACAACGGCAAACTCCTGTATTACAATTACCAAAACCTCAGCGAAAAAACGCCGCAAGGTATGCTGGCAAAAGATTTTAAATGGATTGAGGATAAAATTAATTAGAAAGGCAGGTGAGACGGTTGTGATTCAATTGTGATTCGGTTGTGATTCAATTGTGAGACGGTTGTGATTCAATTGTGAGACAGCGAGATTCATTTTTTTTGTGGAACTTTTTGAAGTTTTTTTCAGGGGAACGATGGACTGAATCATTCATCATGATGAAAATATTTTGACGAAAATGAAGAAAAAATGTTCGCGGGTGAAAAAAAATGCGTACATTTGTTGTCCCATAAAAAAACGATCTATACTCATTATGATTACACGTATCTTTGATATATTGGAACAATACAGAACCACTCACCGCTTGAACGATGCCCTGGCAATCAAAACGGCTGCCGGTAAATGGACGAAATACAGCGGCGATGAATACTTGGAATACGTTACCCAAATCAGTTGCGGACTTCTACAATTGGGGTTCAAGCGCGGCGACAAAATAGCCATGATTTCCAACAACCGTCCGGCATGGAATTTTTTCGACATGGGCATGGCTCAAATCGGCGTCGTTTCGGTTCCTATCTATCCAACTATCAGCACGGTGGAGTATGAGCACATATTGACTCATGCAGCGCCCAAAATGCTGATACTTTCGGACAAACTGCTGCTGGAAAAGTTGCGCCCGCTGATTGAAGCCAGCACTTCCATACAGCATCTATACACTTTCAACCAGATTGAAGGCGAGCACAACTGGAAAGAAATAGCCATGGCGGGCAAGGACAACGCCGAAAAATGGATGCCGCAGGTGCAGCAGATAAAGGACAGCATCCAACCCGACGATATGTTTACCATTATATATACATCAGGCACAACGGGCATTCCCAAAGGCGTTATGCTGTCGCACAACAATCTGGTAACCAATGTCGTCAACACCTCGCTGCGCAATTATATTCCTGCCGGAAGCCGTGCTTTGAGTTTTCTCCCTATTAGCCACATATACGAGCGAATGATGAACTATCATTTCCAGTACAAGGGCTATTCGGTGTATTATGCCGAGAGTTTGGGCGCTATTATGGAGAACATTAAGGAGGTGAAGCCTCACATCTTCAATACGGTGCCGCGTTTGCTCGAACGAATTTATATCGGGCTGGTGGCGAAAGGAAAAGAGCTGAAAGGGATTCAAAAAATACTGTTCCAAAACGCCATTGAGTGCGCCATCAAGTACAATCCCCGTCAAAAAGGCTCTTTGTGGTTCAGGATGCAATTCTGGGTAGCCAAAAAACTGATTTTCCCCAAGTGGATGGACGTGTTGGGCGGCTCGGTGCGCATCATTGTGTCGGGCGGCGCACCGCTGCAAACGCGACTATCGCATCTTTTCAGCGCCATGGGCATTGACCTGCTCGAAGGATACGGCTTGACGGAAACATCGCCGGTAATAGCCGTGAGCGATTTGCGAAAGGGACTCACCAAACCCGGCACCGTAGGGCACGTGCTCGACGGGTTGGACGTGAAACTCGCCGACGATGGGGAAATCCTGTGCAAGGGCTACAATATCATGCTGGGATACTACAATGCTCCGGAATTGACCGCGCAGGTGATTGACCAGGACGGCTATTTCCACACCGGTGACATAGGTACCTTCGACAGCGAAGGCTTTTTGACCATCACCGACCGGAAAAAAGAAATTTTTAAACTGTCGAGTGGAAAGTATGTCACCCCGCAAGTAATTGAAAATAAATTGAAAGAATCGTTTTTTGTGGAGCAGGTCATCGTCATCGGCGAAAATGAAAAATTTGCCAGCGCCCTCATTGTGCCCGATTTCTCGCAAGTGCACAAATGGTGTTTCGATAAATCTGTCAAATTCAACAACAACAACGAATTGCTGCAACGGGAGGACGTGATGGAAATGTTTCAACAGGAAGTCAACCAAATCAACAAACAATTGGGAAATGCAGAGCAGATAAAGCGTTTCCGGTTGATTCCGGACGAATGGAGCAGCCAAACGGGCGAACTCTCGCCCACGCTCAAACTGAAACGCAAATTCCTTCTCGAAAAATACGCTCCATTGATCAGCGAAATTTACAACAAAAACGAATGAGAGGTTAAAACGTCAAATCAATCACTTCCACGTCGGGGTGTTGGTCGGGTTGAAACTCAAAAAAGTGGTCGGGCAGGCTTTTTTGCACACGATACGGCTCAAAAGTGAGTTCGTAGCGGGCGCCGTCTTTCATCACTGCTTTCAGATACACAATTTGCAGGCTCGTTTTCTCTATATACAGCCGAATACGGGAATATTTGGTGGTTTTCAACCTGACAGGATACAGGTCTATTTCATACACTTTCCGGTTGAACTGTGTGCTTTCCTTTGCCAGGTTGCTTTTGAAATTCGCTGACGATAGATTTAAAAACGACTGAGGGTTGAGCAACTGGAAATCCTCGTTGTCCTGTTCCATATCCGGCTGAGTGACATTCACTTCCTTCACTTCGGGCAGATACTGAAAAAGTTTCCATCCGTTGAAATACAATATGCTACTTGGCAAAAGTTCCAGTTTGTACTTGTTGCCTTTCAGCCAAATTTTCCCGTCTTCCTTCATTTCCGATTTGTCCTGCAACTGAGTCACTTTTGCCGAAAAATTCAGTTGCACAGTAGGATAGGATTTGAATTTCGCCACCATATCGTCGAGAATTTGTTGCGAACGGCTATTGTTGGTCTGTCCCTGCACGCAAACCAATGGAAACAACAGGATGATAAGAAATTTATACATACTATAAACAAGATGATTCATGTGTGCAAAGGTACGATTCTTTTTTGATATTTTACAAATCACAATGAATCCCCCTTATGGTTTGGGCAGTAGTGGCGGTTTGCTTTGCGATTTGGCTTTTTTCTGGATTTCTATTTGCTTCACAAACAGCATTGGCGACACGCACGACACAGGAATGTTTCCCGATTCGGCGCCGCACATACCATTGAACACGCCATACTGGTCGCCTGCCTGCTCTATTTGCGAGAACATGGCAAGAGGAGTGCCTACCAGATCTACGCCGCGCACCAATTCGTCGGGGCGGTCGTCCGCATACACGCGATATACTTCCGTTGGCGTCACGTTGAAGGCATTGGGCGTGTAGCGTCCGGTTTGCGTAAAGCCGCCGGTGACGGATGCAAAATAATACCCGAAATCCTTTCCTTGTTGCTGCAGTTCCTCTTTCAAAGCCTTCCGCAATTCCTTTTCGCTCTTGGGTTGCGCTGTTTCGACGATGAGATTTGATTGACGGGTGACGGGATTGTAGCCCGGCGCTGCCCTTCCGTGCCCGTTGGATGCGGGAAATCCCTCTATCGGCACACGCGACATCAGGAAATGCGTCAGGATGCCGTTCTCCACCAGCATCACCTTTTCGCCCCGCACGCCCTCGTCGTCGAAACGAAACGAGCCGTTCAGTTCCGTGTCCTTGTATTTCGTGATGGTGGGATCCATATATACCGTCAAAAACGGGGGAAGCACCGCTTCGTTGATCTTCTTTTTGAACGTTTGTCCATCGGATTCGAGCCTCATGCGCTGTCCTTCCGTGCGGTGTCCGAAAATTTCGTGAAAAAACACACCTGCCGCTTCTGCCGAAAGCAAAGCCGGTCCCGAAAAAGCATCCACCACCGGCGCTTGCTTCATCTTTTCCAATTTGGCGATCATCCATGCCGCTTGTGCCTGCACTTCCTTGTCGGAAGGCAAATGCCCGACTGTGAGCGCAAACCACGAATGCTGCAGTGGCAAATCCATTCCGTCGTCCGCCTTCACCGAGGCGCCGACTGTCAGATGGATGTACACCTGATTGTGCGCCACTTCCGTGCCTTCTGACGAGAGATAATACTTTCGCACCGTCTGTACGCTGATATTCGCCCACCCGTCAATAATATCCGTCAATTGGGCAAAGGCTTCCGAATACCGGCAAAGTTTTTTTTCCCATTCTGCGCGGTTAAACCGAAGGTAATCATTCTGCAACTCAGGTTCAAAATACTTTACAGGCTGCTGAGGCGTGTAGTCGTCCGATGTATCCTCTTCTTTCACCTTCACCGCCATGTTGGATTTCGCTTTCACGTAGCGTTCCACTGCATTTTTGTACGTCTGGTCGGTCATCCACCAGATGGTTTGGCTGATAGCCTCAGGCGAGTCATCCAAAGGAATATACGACGGTTCGGTGCGATTCATTGCCGATGTTTCGCGTATCTGGTGGTAATTGTCCATCCGGTAACTGCCGATGCGCACCATAGGCGTAAATACACGGTGATGAGATGTTCGCGAATAAATGAGGCTGCCCATAGATGCCCGAACAGTGGCGGATTTCGTTTCGTCCACCCTGAAACTGATAAAATACGGACGATCCGACGAATCTTTGATTGCCTGAAATTCGGTCATCTCGCGGTTCAGTTCTGTTTTCAGGATGTTCAAAAGCCGATCTTGTGCAGAAACACCGAGAGGGAACAGCAGAAAAAAAAGCCGTAAAAATATTTTTTTGAATAATATCAACATTATATCTATATTTGCTTCGTAAATTGAAACAGCAAATATACGATATCCGTTCATAAAACCAACAACAAATCCATGAATTTCTTTTTTCGCTGTCTGACAGTCTGTCTGTTCCCTGTGTGGGGATATGCCCAACAGTCCGGTATATATGCGCCGGTGCCCGAATGGTATCACGATTACGATGTCAAGTTTTACAAAATTGACATTGAGGCGGATCATCTTTCGACGACGCTTCGCGGGTATGTGGAAATTTTTGCAGAAATGCAGAAAAGCAGGATAAAAGAGTTCACTTTGGAGGTCAATGAAGCCATACAGGTAGAATCCATCACGGTGAATGGCACAAAGACCTCATTTCGCAAGGAAAACAAATGTTTGTATGCGAAATATCCCTTGCAAAAAGGTAAAACGTACAAAGTTGTTGTTAAGTACGCAACCATACCAACGAAAAGCAGCAGTTTCTTCTCAGGAGTCAGCAATAAAAGCGGCAATGGGTATCCGCCCGTCACATGGACGCTTTCTGAACCTGAAAATGCTGTGGAGTGGTTTCCTTGCAAACAGTATTTGCGCGATAAAGCCGACTCGGCATACATCTTTGTCACTGTGCCGAAGCATTTGAAGGCAGGCGCACCGGGTGTGCTCTCCAATATCAGGGAAATGCCGGATAACAAATTGCGTTACGAGTGGAAAACGCGCTATCCTGTTGCCTACTATCTGCTGTCCTTCGCAGTGTCGGACTATCAGGAATACCTCACTTATGCATACCCGAAAGGAATCAACCATCCTGTGCTCATTCAGAATTACATTTACAATACCCCCGGCTATCTCGAACAGAACAAAGCCGTCATTGACACTACCGGCAGGCTGATTGAGATGTTTTCGGATTTGTACATCCCCTATCCGTTTGCCGAAGAGAAGTACGGGCATTGTGTAGCGCCTATGGGCGGCGGAATGGAGCATCAAACGATGACCACTCTTTCCGAATTTTCAACCTCGCTGGTGACTCATGAACTGTCGCACCAGTGGTTTGGCGATTTGGTGACCTGCGCTACATGGCAGGATGTCTGGATGAACGAGGGCTTTGCAAGTTACAGCGAATATCTGACCCTGGAACAGTTGGATACCAAAGAAGAAGCCTTGAACTGGCTGAAAGAAGCCCATCGAATGGCGCTTTGGGAAAGGCAAGGCTCGGTGTTTGTGCCCAAAGAATCGCTCAACGACACGTGGCGTGTATTCAGCATGAGCCTGAGTTACAAGAAAGGCGCCATATTGGTGCATCAAATCCGGCGCATTATCCACGATGACAAAAAGTTTTTTGACGTATTGCGCGGTTTCCTCAGAAAATACAGTTTTTCAACTGCCTCTGCTATGGATTTCAAGCAATTTGCGGAGGAACAGACCGGCATTGACTTTACGCAATTCTTCAATCAGTGGTATTTCGGCGAAGGTTTTCCGGTTTTTGACATTTCAGCACAATTAGCAAACGGGCAACTGACTTTATTGGTGGAGCACCAAGGCTCATCGCCCGCCACACCCTTGTTTACCGTTGATTTGGAAGTGAAACTGCTGCAAACAAACGGCGCCGATACCTTAGTTCGGCTTCCCATTCGCACCCATAGCGACAAATTTGTGCTGAACGTACCCCATGTCATCGATTTGCTGGTTGACCCCGATTATAACCTGCTGAAAGAAGTGAAAAGCAAAAATTTTGTAAGCGATGGGGGGCAATGATGAATTATTAATTATTAATTATTAATGCTTGTCCCTCAGGGACAGCCAACCGTATGCTTCAGCTTGCTTCAGCTTACGGTGATGTGGATACACGACTACAGCCAAGTCCCGCAGGGACGACACTTTGTTGTCTTTCTGTTTTGTCCCTGCGGGACAAAACACCGCAAATATAGTGCCTCAAAAAAGAATGAACCCTGTAGAGACGGTGCGCGCACCGTCTCTACGTTTTGATACCGCTACATCTCACAGGGATGGGGCAGATAGACGGCAAAGTGTCGTCCCTGCGGGACTTGGGCGCAGAACGCGGGTTGTTCTGTCCGTATGCTGAAGCATACGGTTAATAAAGGGCTGTCCTTGCAGGACAATGGGAATTACGAATTGAAAAAAACTGCCGTAATTCGTAATTTTTAATTCGTAATTAAAAAAAAAGGCTGTCCCGTTTGGGGACAGCCTTTTTTTTGACTCATTCCGTGAAGAATGTTTAGAAATGGAACAGCAGGAAAACATTACCATAGGGAGTAACGCCGAAACCGGCGCTTGAATACCCTCCGGAAGTGCGCCTTGCCGATTCAAATACGCTGTTGTTCAGCGCATATTCTTCGGTCACTTCGCTTTGTCCTTGTGTATAATACTTGAAACCCAAGCCTACTTCGCCGCCGATTGACAGTTTAGGCGCCAGAAAGTATTCTGCGCCAACAAATGCGCCTAATCCGACGCCAAACGTAGCGCCGTCTTTGCGCTCAAGCACACGATAACCGTTAGCGGTCTGGGGATACAGATTACTATCAAAATTATAGGAGGTAGGGTTGGTGTTCACCGCTGTGATGGGGTTGCCATAAGTATATTTACGGCTACCATTGCCATAGCCCAGCATCACTTCGCCGCCATAAAAGCCCTGCACCCTGCGGTAACCTCTCCGCCATTCATAGCCAAGATGGATCCAAACTTCAGTACTGGATGTCTTGCGGGAATCTATTGTGGTGGCGTCCGGATTAAGATTCTGCGGCTGAGCCAGATTGGAATCATCCACTACCACTTCCTTGTCGATATCGCTCGTGACGTTCAGCAATACTTTGGCGCGAACTGCCTGTTTGTCCGTAAGGAAATACTTGCCATAGATGCCATACAGTGACCTTTTATCTCCAAAATAGAGATCCAGACCTTGCGTACCGTTGAAAAGATTGGCAAACGGGTTGGCATCCACGCCGAGGGCAAAATCACCGGCTTGGGGCAGCAGGGCAACCTTTTCATCGCCCTGCTCGGCATCGTCCTGCGCTGCCACAGGCGCTAAGCCCAAGCAAAAGAACGCTGATACAATTATTAATTTTTTCATATACAAAATTACTGTTTATTTTTTTACTAAATTAATTATAAATTAAAGGCTCTCACCCGGTACTTCAATTCGGGAAGCAGTGGGAGTAACGGTTTCGTTGATGGCTCTGTCTCCAAAAATCGCAGTGCTTTTAGAGATGGTGTACAGATATGGCTTCGTTGTCGAAGACGTTGTATAGTCGGCAATGAAACTCACTTCTATAGTAGTCGAAAAACCGGAGGTGTATTCTTCGAACGCAGGGGCTTTTACTGTGAACGATATTAGTCCGTTGGATCCTACCGTGGTAACAAATGACAACGAGCGGGTAGAATAGGTGGGTGGATAGTAATAAGGGATAGTTACTATTACCTGCTTACCTGCCGGAATGGAGGCTTTATTGTCATCAGTCTGAACGGCATTTTTGTAATACGACCACGTTCCGCTGTATTTTGCATCTTTCGTATAATTGCTTGGCGCTGCAACCAAAGTAGAATTAGAGTAAGTGTCAACTTTCAAAATTTTCTCTATCGATTGTCCGCCAAAGATCGCATCACTATCATAGTAATAGTAATAGGCAATCTCTTTAGGATCGTTCACTCCTGCAATAACGTGTTCTGCTGCAAAATCAAACGCTATAGTGAAGCTCAATCCACCATTCTCTAAAGTCGGAGCATCGTGTGTGAACGTTAATAAGCCGTTAGCGCCTACTACTTCTTTCACAAGGATTACATCTTCCACCTTTGCAGGAACAAAAGCATTTCTTGGAATCGTTATTGTTACTTTCGTACCAGCAGGAACATTTTGTTCTGCGGCTCCATCGTAGTATTTAAGCGTTGCCTTGAAAGTTCCGGATGTCCATGTTTCGGATTCGCTAATAAGTCCGTTGCTGGTATATTGCAATACCTTTTCATACTTCAAACCGGCTACGATATATTGCGAAGTGGTGCCAAGGCTATAGACAACCGATTTCTTATCACCGTTTTCCTGTGCGGTGTCGAAAATGAAATCATCGCTGGAAATGGCAACCTGAACCGGTTTGCCATCTGCGCGGGCGGGTAATTCAACGGAGTAAGCGCCATTTGCGCCTACCGTGGCGGTGGCTACATAGTAACCGCTGCTACCGGCAACACCCAGTCCATAAGAGCCACTATAAGGAATAGAAAAGCTCAACTTGGTACCTTCCGGTGCGTAGGTGTCGCTGGCACTCTGACCATAGGCATTCTGGATATAAGCAACGCCTTCAATGGTGGCTTTATCGGTAAAGATGTCGGGATTAACAGCCGCTGCAGGATCATCCTTGCTGCAGCTGTTGAAAGAAAACACGGTTGCAGCAACGGCTGCAAAAAAGACTAATTTTTTCATTATGATTTTAATTTAATTATTTTTAAAAAATTATGATTTTA
>JAITTD010000011.1 GCA_031287245.1 Bacteroidales bacterium | reverse complement strand
GGGGGCTTCTGCCGCAGGTCGATGACCTGCGGTTATGAAAATCCCGCCCATTCGGGCGAAAAGAGAATGTTTCGAGTTTCGAGTTTCGAGTTTTAAGTTCGTAATTCATAATTCATAATTCATAATGGCTAAATCTTTTTTTCAATTGACAATGAATCACAACAGAATCACAACCGTATCACCATTGAATCACAATGAATCACAACCGTATCACAACCGAATCACAATGAATCACAACCGTATCACCATTGAATCACAACCGAATCACAATTGAATCACAATCGAAAAAAAAACGTTCAAAATTTTGAACACAGCAACTAAATTCTTTACTTTGCACCGTTATTTAGAAATACAAGGATGGAACAAAATTTAGTAATCGTTGAGTCGCCTGCAAAAGCCAAGACAATAGAGAAATTTTTAGGTAAAGATTTCTTGGTAAAGTCGAGTTTTGGGCATATTCGTGACCTCGAAAAGAAAAATCTGGGCATAGACGTTCAGCACAATTACACACCTCAATATGTAATTTCCGAAGGCAAAGGAACCGTGGTTGCCGAGTTGAAAAAGTTAGCAAAGCAGGCGTCTGTTGTATGGCTCGCTTCCGATGAAGACCGCGAGGGAGAGGCGATTGCGTGGCATCTGGCAGAAGTGTTGGGGCTGAAAAAAGATCATACCAAACGCATTGTTTTCAACGAAATCACTGAAAATGCCATTCTCAAGGCAGTACAAAACCCGCGCGACATTGACAAAAATTTAGTGGATGCACAACAGGCACGCCGCGTACTCGACCGTTTGGTCGGGTTTGAGTTGTCGCCGATATTGTGGAAAAAAGTCCGTCCGGCATTGTCGGCAGGGCGTGTTCAGTCGGTTGCCGTAAGACTTTTGGTGGAACGCGAACGAGAGATACGCGATTTCACGCCCACCTCGTCATTTAAAATCAACGGAAAATTTTTGCTTCCCGATAAGGATAAAAAAGTGTTTTTGAGTGCGGAACTGAACACCCGTTTCGACACCACGAACGATTCGCTTGCGTTTTTGGAACGTTGCAAACCGGCTCGATTCCAAGTGATTGACGTAACTACCAAGCCTGCTAAAAAATCGCCCGCGCCGCCTTTTACCACCTCCACCTTGCAGCAGGAAGCCAGCCGGAAACTGAGTTTCTCGGTGGCAAAAACCATGACAGTGGCGCAAAAACTGTACGAAGCCGGAAAAATAACCTATATGCGTACCGATTCGGTCAACTTGTCCGATTTGGCAATTGACATGGCTAAAAACGTGATTTCTACACTTTTTGGTGAAAAATACGCCCATCCCCGCCAATACAAAACCAAAAGCAAGGGCGCACAGGAAGCGCACGAAGCCATTCGCCCCACTTATTTGGACAAGCAGGAAATTGCAGGCACACCCGACGAAAAACGACTGTATGAACTCATCTGGAAACGCACGGTTGCCTCGCAGATGACCGACGCCCAATTGGAAAAAACAACAGTCACCATTGATATATCCACCACTCCTGAGCAATTTGTCGCCACCGGCGAAGTCATTAAATTCGACGGTTTCCTGAAACTGTATATCGAATCGGTGGACGATGAAAACGAAGATGAAAATGGCGGAATATTGCCACCTATCAACAAAGGCGCCAGTTTGGACATGGATTCCATCACAGCCATGCAACGCTTTACCCATCACTCCCCGCGATACACTGAGGCAAGTTTGGTAAAGAAACTGGAAGAACTGGGTATAGGACGTCCTTCCACCTATGCACCCACGATCTCAACCATTCAGCAACGTGGATATGTAACAAAGGAAGACAAAACAGGCACAGAGCGGGTTTTGACCGTGTTGACGCTTGCCGTGGGCGCCATCAAGGAAACGCATATCACCGAAATAACGGGCGCCGAAAAAGCCAAACTCTTTCCGAGTGATATAGGTATGATTGTCAACGATTTCCTGCTCACCCATTTCGATGACGTGCTGGACTACAATTTCACCGCTTCTGTTGAAAAAGAGTTCGACGAAATAGCGGAAGGGAAGTTGGACTGGGCAAAAATGATTGATAAATTCTACCGTCCGTTCCATGAAAAGGTGGATATCACACTCAAAACTTCCGAGAGAAGCGTTGGGGAAAGAGAACTGGGAACCGACCCCGAAACCGGAAAACCGGTGGTAGCCAAAGTAGGCAAATACGGACCCCTGGTGCAAATCGGCGAAGTGTCCGATGTCGATAAACCACGTTTCGCAGGCTTGATGAAAAATCAACGCATTGATACCATTACCTTGGAAGAAGCCCTCGAATTGTTCAAATTGCCACGCAAAGTGGGAAAATATGAAGACAAGGAAATTACGGCATCAGTGGGACGCTTTGGACCCTACGTGCTGCACAGTTCCAAGTTTTATTCCTTGCGCCCTGCAACTGATAATCCGCTGACCATCACCCTCGAACGGGCAATAGAGGTCATCGAAGCAAGGCGTGAATCCGACCGCAACAGACTGATGAAAGTTTTTACGGAAGATGAAGGATTGCAAATCATTAAAGGCAGATTCGGACCTTATATCTCTTATCAAAAAGAGAACTATAAACTTCCGGCGAAAAGTGACATCCCCGCACTTACTTACGCAGATTGCCTGAAAATTATCGCTGACAGTCCCGAAAAACCGAAGAAAAAGACTTTTAGCAAGAAGACAGCCGCAGCCAAACCGGTAAAAAGCAAAACAGCGACAAAAAAACCTGCGGCAAAAAAGACTTCGACCACCAAAACTGCGAAGAAATGAATTTGACAGATTATCTGATTCCGTTGGCTGAGGATCTGATTCCAACGGGTGCAGGAAAATTGGTGCATCATACAATAATATATAGGAACGATGAAGGATTAAAAATTCCCGAATCCGTTAAAATCGCCATTTTGGGCATTCCCGAAGACCGATTTTCCAATTGTGCAGGCGAAATCAAATTGCCGGAACAGGTTCGCAAGCATCTCTACGCCTTATCTGCCGGAACACCTGACACCATTGTCGATTTGGGCAATCTCAGGATAGGTAAAACGCTTTCCGACACCTATTTCGGATTGCAATACGTTTTGAGTGAACTGGCTTCACGTCAGATAATTACCTTAGTCATTGGCGGCACATTCGATCTCTTTTACGGAAGTTTTCTGGCTTTTGAAACTCAAAAACCCACTCTTACCACCATTACTCCCCATTTGCGTCTGCCTGATTTCGGAAATCAACATCCTTTAAATACGATCATCTATCATAGCGAGGACTTTTCGATCAATTTTTGCAACATAGCATATCAATCCTATTACAACAGCCGGGATGATTTAGATTACTTAAAAGACCACTTCTTTGAAACATACCGGTTGGGTGAAGTAACAGCAGATGTCAGCAAATGTGAACCCGCCCTGCGCGATACCGACTTGCTGGCGTTGAGCATGAACGCAGTGAAATATTCCGATGCCCCAGCCGCATCTATCCCGTCTCCCAATGGATTGACAGGTGAAGAAGCGTGTCAATTGGCATATTATGCCGGATTAGGCTACCGTTGCAAAACAATGGGACTCTTTGATGCGCTGTTACAGAACGATATGCAAAATATAACGGCGAAACTGGTAGCGCAAATCGCATGGTATTTCATTGAAGGCGTGAAACTTCGCAGCGCTGAACATCCGCTGACCAGCCCGCAGAATTTTAAAAAGTATCTGATATTATACGACCAGTTGCATTATAACCTGTGCTTTTATAAAAACTTTAAAACAGAACGCTGGTGGATGGAAGTGCCGTCTTTAAGCGGAGAACCGGAATTTATCGCTTGCACCTACGAGGATTATTGCAAGGCAACCGAACAGGAACTCCCAGACAGATGGTGGAAAAGATATCAACAAATTAATTGAATCGTGAAGAATGAAATTTTCATATATTGAAACATTTTTTCATAAAAATAAAATAGTTTTGAAAAAAATGATTATTTTTGAAACGGATTTAATGAAAGACTTTTTTCATTATTTCTTTGATATTCAGAGTGTTAATGCAGTTCGGCTGATCAAAAAAACGTTTTTTTTATCAAAAAACGTAACCTTTTTCCAGTCGTTCCGTATATATTGTTTGTGAAGTGTATAAAAAAATGCACAGTTTTATTTGGACGTAAACAATTTTTTTCGTTATTTTACGTTTTTTTTGTAAATGACAATTATAAGGATAAAAATTACGAATCGGATGAAACAGTTGCTGTTAATATTTTTATGCAGCTTTATAATGTTCTTTGATAAAGTTGTTGCTCAGCAGGATCCGCAGTATAGCCAGTATATGTTCAATCAACTGGCTTTTAATCCGGGTTATGCAGGGAGTCGTGACGCAATTTGTGCTACGGCTTTACATCGGCAACAGTGGGTAGGTCTAAATGGAGCGCCTGTCACTTCGGTCTTTTCGGCACATACGCCTTTCCGTTTGTTCGGGCAGGATCATGGTGCAGGACTGAACGTAGTAAGCGACCAGTTAGGATTCAACAAAGATATCAGCATAGGATTAAATTATGCATATCGGTTGAATGTCGGTCCGGGCAAGTTGGGTATCGGTGTGAGCGGGATATTTATGAATAAAGCGCTAAAAGCATCATGGCATATCCCCAAAGGCAGTGCAGATACGGATCCATCCATACCCGCAGCAGATGAAAGCATCATGGGTTTCGACATGGGGTTGGGCGTGTTCTATCGCAGTGAAAGAGCATACCTCGGATTGTCCACCACACATCTTCTTCAGCCCGATTTGAAGTATAAAGAAAAAAATACTTCCGATTATACGCTGAAAAGACATTATTATCTGAGTGGTGGTTGTTCAATCCCCTTGAAGAATCCGATATGGGAACTGGATCCGTCAGTGATGGCGTATTCGGACGGAGTTGCATCGCAAGTGACAGCCAACCTTAATATAATGTATAATAAAAAGTTTTGGGGTGGAGTCGCTTACCGTTTGAATGATGCACTGATTGCAATGATAGGAATAGAGTTGTTCGATGGACTGAAAGTAGGGTACTCCTACGATTATTCCTATACCGATATAAGACGCTATTCAGGCGGATCTCATGAAATAGTAGTGAACTACTGTTTCAATATTTTTAAAGAAAGAATTATAAAAAAATATAAAAGTGTCAGATATTTGTAGTATTTTTGTCGAGTTTAAAATAAGTGAATATATGAAGAGGTTAATAACACCGGTTATGTTTTCAACAGTACTGTTTTTCAGCGGTTGCGGCGGAAGCGGCAATGGAGAACTGGTAGGAGTGCAAGGACGGGCTAAGTATTTTGAACCCCAACCTTATGGCATGGCGTTTATTCCGCAAGGGCACTATACCTTAGGTCCCAGCGATGAAGATATCGCGTGGTCGCAAAATGCCCTGTCAAAAACGATCACGGTTGATGCATTCTATATGGATGAAACAGAAATCACGAATAATGAATACAGACAATTCGTTTATTGGGTAAGAGATTCCATCATGAGACGCACTTTGGCGAAAGAAGGTGTTGATGGCTTCCTTAAAGAAGGAGAAGCGTATGAATCATTGGATGACGACAAACGTCCTTTGAATTGGAACGCCAAAATTAATCCCCAAAAAGACGAAACCCAAAAAGAAGCCCTGGAACAAATATATCTTCCCGAAAATGAACGTTTCTTCGGGCATAAAGATGTGGATACCCGTAAATTAATGTATGATTATTATTGGGTAGATATGAAGCAGGCAGCGAAACCGGGCAACCGTTACGATTTTGACAAAAAGCAATACAATGGATTTGCCTTTAATGCTCAAGGCGAAAGAATTGAAGTGAAAGACAGATCAGCATTCGTTTTGCACGATCAGGTGCAGGTGTATCCAGACACCCTCTGTTGGGTAAGCGATTTTTCGTACTCTTACAATGAACCTTTTGCTACCATGTACTTTTGGCATGTAGCTTATGACAACTATCCCGTAGTAGGCGTCAATTGGAAACAGGCACGTGCTTTCTGCGTATGGCGTACACAGCTCTTAAATGAAGCGCTGGCTGCCAACAAAGATCCTTTGGTACATAATTACCGTCTCCCAACCGAATATGAATGGGAATATGCCGCACGCGGTGGTCTTGAAAACTCAAAATACCCATGGGGCGGACCTTATACACGTAACAGCGAAGGATGCTTCCTTGCCAACTTCAAACCGTTGCGCGGTAATTATGCCGATGACGGAGCTGCCCGCACTGCAAGAGTGGGAACATATCAACCCAACGAATGGGGCTTGTATGATATGTCGGGCAATGTAGCCGAATGGACATCCAGCGCCTATGATGAGTCATCCTATCGTTTCACCCACGATTTCAATCCTGATTATCAATATAATGCACGTAAAGACGAACCGGCTGTCATGAAAAGAAAAGTGATTCGCGGCGGTTCGTGGAAAGACATTGAATATTATCTGCGGGTAAGTACACGTGCCTACGAATATCAGGATACGGCAACTTCGTATATCGGATTCAGATGTGTCCGCGATTATTTAGGAAATTCTATACAATAAATATATATAATTTAATAACCAAATTTCAAAACACTTAAAATAATAAGTATTATGGGTATCTCAGATTTAGTACAAACTTCCGGATGGAAAAAGTTTATGGCAAAATTGTATGGTTGGGGCGCATCTGTCGTAATCGTTGGAGCATTATTTAAAATTCAGCACTATCCGGGTGCGAATTACATGTTGCCGATAGGATTGGGAATAGAAGCAGTTATCTTCTTTTTCTCTGCGTTTGAACCGGTGCATGAAGAATTGGACTGGACATTGGTATATCCTGAATTAGCAGGAATGACCGATCCTGACGAGTTGGATAATATCAAAGGTATCACCCGTAATACGGGCGCTCTTGAAAGATTCGACGACTTGGTAGGAGGTTTGGGTGGAATAGATCCGGCTCTGATCAAAAGTTTGGGTTCTTCCTTCGAAAAACTGAACTCCACAGCGACCACCATCTCCGATGTGAGCGGAGCAACTGTTGCAACCAGCAATTATGTAAAAAACATTAGCGCTGCGGCTGATTCTGCCAATAACATCACCGTTGCATTCCAGCAGAGTTCTGCCGGTTTGCAGCAGGCAGCCAATTCACTGTCCTCCTCCTCTCAGGCTATTGCCTCAATGAGCGACAACAGCAAATTGTATGCAACCAGTCTTGATACAGTCAATAAGAGTTTGGCGTCTTTAAATTCAGTGTATGAATTGCAATTACGTGATACAAATGATCAAATACAAAAATCGAAAGCCGTCTATGACAATTTGAGCAAAATGTTGACCGACATGGGTTCCTCCGTAGAAGAAACACATCGCTATCGCGAAGAAATAGCCAACTTGACGAAGAATCTTTCATCGTTGAATACTATTTACGGCAACATGTTGACTGCAATGTCAGCAAGAGGGTAAATCATTTTTATATTGAATAACAAATTAATATTGTAATAATATGGGTCACGGTAAAGAAACCCCGAGGCAAAAGATGATAGGTATGATGTATTTAGTGCTTACTGCAATGTTGGCGCTGAATGTATCCAGAGAGGTATTGGACTCTTTTGCACTTGTGGACGAAGGTCTGTTTAAGACCACCTCTAACTTTGCCGCCAAGAACAAAACGATTTATGCAGAATTTGAGAGACAAAAAGCAAATTCGGCAGAGAAAGTGGGTCCTTGGCAGGACAAAGCGCTGACTGTACGGGAAAAAGCCGACAGGTTAGTGGAAGATCTGCAACAGTTGAAAATTGAAATTGTTGCTGCTGCCGATGGTAAAGATGCGAAAGCGTTGAAAGATACCACAAGAGCATTATGGAGTCAGAAAGCTCAAGCCTTTGTGAATGAACCGAGCGCTGACATTGATGATAAATTGATTTCAGCAAAGGACAATAACAATAATCCTGCTGAAATAATGATTTTCAACGGAAAAGGCGCTGAGTTGAAAGAAAAAATGGTTGCGTTTCGAGAATTGGCGCTCAGTTTAGTGTCGGAAAAGAATCCGGAAATCAAAAATTCAATCGAAGAATCATTGAATACCGCCAATACACCGGAAGACAAAGAAAGAGGCGAACCGGAAATCTCGTGGGAGGCAAGCTATTTTGAACATCTGCCTTTGATAGCCGTTCTGACCAACTTGACTAAGTTTCAGAGTGATGTGCGCAATGTGGAAGCCGAAATAACGCAACATTTGCTGGCACAAATTGATGCCGGATCTCTTAAAGTGAATAAAATAGAGGCGATTGTAATTGCTCCATCCAATTATGTATTGCAGGGCGATACATACGAGGCTAGCGTCATTTTGGCGGCATACGACAGTTTGCAAAAACCAGAAGTAACGGTCAATGGGCAACTCCTTTCCTACGACGCATCCGGTAAGGCAACCTATCGTGCATCCGGCAGCACTCCGGGAAATTATAAATGGGGCGGTATCCTGAGTTTGATCAATCCTGACGGTGCCGTCGTAAAATACCCGTTCAATGCCGAATATCAGGTTGGTAAAGCAGATGCTGTTATTTCTGCCACTAAAATGAATGTATTTTATATCGGTGTGGACAACCCGGTGAGTATTTCCGTGTCGGGCGTACCTTCCGACAAGATCAGCGCGACAATGACCAACGGAACTTTGAGTAAATCGGGAAATGGCTGGATTGCGAAACCTCTTAAAGCCGGTACCATGGCAACCGTAACAGTGAGCGCCAATGGCAAGGTGATGGGAAAAATGGACTATCGCGTAAAAACCGTCCCTAATCCCGTTGCTAAGGTAGCAGGCAAAATCAGTGGTAAAATAGACAAGGCAACATTGGTTGCACAGGTGGCTGTTCAAGCCGAGATGGAAAATTTCGATTTCGATTTGAAATTCCGTGTAACTGAGTTTTCCGTGTCAGCAATTGTGAAAGGTTTTGCGCAAGACAAATTCACCAAAGGTGCAGCTATCACGCCCGAGCAAAAATCGTTGATAAATGGTTTGGCAAAAGGCGCTAAAGTATATTTTGAAGGAATCAAGGTAGTTGGACCTGATGGGAGTTCGAGAGAACTTCCGGCAATTGCGTTCACTATAAATTAATATAAAGTAATCTGATTTATGAAAAGTGTAAAAAAAGTATTATTAGGGTTAAGTCTTTTAACGCTTCCCATGTCAATTTTGTTTGGACAAACGGTTGTAACGCCCGATTCATCCAATACAAGCCTGGATTACAAGACGGAAGTATATAGAAAGGAAAATATAGCAAGTAAATTGCCCATTCCTTATGCTTACGTGCGGGAAGCCGATGTTTTGTACGATAAAACCGTTTGGAGAATGGTGGATCTTCGAGAAAAACGTAATTTGCCGCTGTATTATCCTACTAAACCTATCGGCAGTCGTGTTAATTTGGTTGATCTCTTGCTGAAAGGCATTGATTCCGGTGAACTCACTGCATACGATACCGATGATCCAAATAATGAATTTGTTCGTGCACTTTCTAAAGAGGAGTTAGACAGGAAGCTTGGTGCAAAACACGACACCATTCAGGTTCTTGATGCCGATGGGAATATGATATCTCAGGAAAGAATCCAAGGGCGCAAGACAGACAGGGTCATGGCAATCATGGTCAAAGAAAAAGTTTACTTTGATAAAAAACATTCTGTGATGAACCGTCAGGTAATCGGTATCTGCCCTATTTTCTTTGATACAAGAGAGGATACAAGCGGAGAAGAAGGAAACGCCGCTGAACCGGTAAAAAAACAAACTTTTTGGATTTATATGCCCGAAGCGCGACCTATTTTGTCGCGCCATCCGATATTTAACCGTTTTAACGATGCTCAAAATCAATCTTTTGATGATTATTTTATGCAAAACCGTTACGATGGTCACATCTATGCGATTTCCAATGTTTACAACAATCGTTTGATTAGTGAATATACTTCAGGTTTGGATGCTTTGTATGAAGCGCAAAGAATTACAAATGAGATATTTGATTGGGAACAGGATCTGTGGGAATATTAATATCCTTGCATAAGAAAATAAAAAGAGTGTGGTGCTAATCACGCTCTTTTTTCTTTCATTTTCAATCTTGTTAATACATACGATTCATCTGGCAAACAAAAAATAATATTTTCCATGAATTTAGAACAATTAGTTCGTCCGAACATTTGGCATCTTAAACCCTACTCATCGGCAAGAACTGAATTTAAAGGCGAGGCGTCCGTATATATTGATGCCAATGAAAATCCATATAATGCGGTTTGGAACCGCTATCCAGACCCCTTGCAAAATGAAGTCAAACGAACCATCGCCGCAGTAAAGGGCGTGACTCCAGACTGTATTTTTCTCGGCAACGGAAGCGATGAACCGATAGACCTTTTGTATCGCGTGTTTTGCGAACCGCGTACAGACAACGTAGTGGCAATTGACCCTACTTACGGTATGTACAGCGTGGCGGCAGACATCAACCATGTGGAATATCGGAAAGTGCTGTTGGACGAGTCTTTCAATTTTTCGGCAGATAACTTGCTAAATTCAACCGACCCGCACACGAAGTTAATTTTTCTCTGCTCGCCCAACAACCCGACGGCAAACCTGCTCAACCGAGACGAAATCGTCAAAACCATCCGAACTTTTTCCGGAGTCGTAGTGCTGGATGAAGCCTATATTGATTTTTCCGGACAATCATCGTTTTTGTCTGAGTTGGGACAATACAAAAATCTGATTGTATTGCAAACTTTTTCCAAAGCGTGGGCAAGTGCGTCAGTACGGCTCGGTATGGCTTTTGCCACTCCGGAAATCGTGCAGATACTCAATAAGGTGAAATATCCCTATAATATCAATCGCCTGACGCAGGATTATGCGCTGAAAATGCTGGAAAATCCACAAAGAGTGAAGGACTGGGTGGCAGTGCTTCTCAGAGAAAGGGAACAATTGCAGAAGCGGCTTGCTGTTCTGCCCTGTGTGGAAAAGATATACCCTACTGACGCCAACTTTCTGCTTGTCAAGGTGACTGACGCCGACGACATTTATCGCTATTTGGTGGAACGAGGCGTCATTGTGCGCAACAGAAGCCACATTTCGCTCTGTCTCAACTGTCTGCGGATTACAGTAGGCACGCCCGAAGAAAATCAAATCATCATCTCATCCTTAGCCGATTATGTACATGTATGATACGCAACTGCGGGTGAGATACGGCGAAACCGACCAGATGGGTTATGTCTATTACGGCAACTATCCTTTGTACTACGAGGTTGCACGAACGGAATGGTTGCGTACTCTTGGGCTGAGTTACAGACAAATGGAAGAAGAGGGAATCCTGCTTCCGGTACGCTCATTGAATGTCTGCTACATCAGCGCGGCGCATTATGATGATTTGCTGACCGTCAGAGTGATGCTGAAAAAATTACCGGGCGTTCGTATCCATTTTTTCTACGAAATATACAACGAACAGCAAACGCTGTTAAATACAGGCGAAACAGAACTGATTTTTGTGGACGCAAAGACCAGAAAACCCAGAAAAGCGCCGGAAATACTGTTAAACGAATTGCAAAAATATTTGGATTGAAAATTGAAAAATCAAACAAACAAACGGCATGGGAAAGCATAAGTTGAAGCGGTTTGCTGATATGGCAACATATCCTAATGTGATAGAACCGCTGTTTGAAGAAGTGTTTCGCACTGATTACCGCACAAAAGGAAACTGGAGCAAGGATATTTTCGACAACGACCATCCGACAGTACTGGAATTGGGATGCGGCAAGGGCGAATATACCGTTGCTTTGGCACGGCAACATCCTGAAAAAAACTTTATCGGAGTGGACATCAAAGGTTCGCGGATGTGGGTAGGCGCCACAGACGCAGTGCAAAACGGGCTGACGAATGTTGCTTTTTTGCGGACTCGCATTGAATTCATCCAATCCTGTTTCGCTGCCGGCGAGGTGTCAGAGATGTGGATTACCTTTCCCGATCCGCAACCGCAACAAAGCCGCGCCAACAAACGGTTGACTTCCGTGCGCTTTCTGAACGCATACAGGACGATTCTCCGCCCAGGCGGCTGTATCCATCTGAAAACAGACAGCCAAAGTTTGTTCGACTATACCCGCCGACTGATTGAGCACAACCAGCTTCCCGTTGAGCAATGTACAGACGATTTGTACCATTCCGGCTTAACGGATTCCATACTGTCTGTACAAACATATTATGAAAAACTTTTCATAACAAAAGGTCTCTCCATTAAATATGTCCGCTTTACTGTACCCGCCGGAATTGAATTGCAGGAAGTAATTTGACAGTTGCCCCCATTTTTCCTGTTCTTTTGAATTGAATTGCTTTTTTGATAGAAATATCGTACTTTTGTGCTTTAAAAAAATGTCAGATGGAATCAAAGAACAAGAAAGAGCGGGTAATTATATCGTT
>JAITTD010000006.1 GCA_031287245.1 Bacteroidales bacterium | reverse complement strand
TGATATGTATCCCCTAACGGGGAATGTTCGCTTGTCCGTAGGACATTCATATCAATAGAAATAAATCTCAATATAGCCTCAATTCCCCGTTAGGGGATACACAAATTGATACATTTATTGATTGACAACTCCTAAATAATTGCAAGCAAGTTATCTGCTATATCCTTCGCCACTTCCGTTTTGTTTTTCAGGGCGAAAAGCTGTTGCTTGCCATTGCGGTCAATGAAGGTTACTTTGTTGGTATCGTGTCCGAAGCCGGCTCCGGCATTGTTCAGAGAGTTGAGCACGATAAAGTCCAGATTTTTTTTCTGCAACTTTTGAATAGCATTGTCGGTTTCATCGTTGGTTTCGAGGGCAAAACCCACTAACGCTTGACCTGTTTGTTTCATGGCGCCCAGTTCGGCGGCAATATCTTTGGTGGCAACCAGGGGCAGGGCGAAATCCTGTTTTGTTTTGATTTTTTGCGGCTGCGGCGCAGCGGGTGTAAAATCGGCTACGGCAGCGGTGAGAATGGCTGCATTGCAGGCGGGGAAAGCCTTTACGGCTGCAAGGTACATTTCTGCCGAAGTTTGTACGTTTACCGCGTGAATGGCGGGATGCAACGGCTTCAATGCGGTGGGACCGGAAATCAACAGCACCTCGGCGCCGCGTTGTGCCAGTTCTTCTGCCAGCGCATAGCCCATTTTTCCAGTGGAATAATTGCTGAGATAGCGCACAGGATCTATCGGTTCCTGCGTGGGACCTGCCGTCACCAATATTCTCTTATCCTTGTAATCCTTGGGGACAAAATAAGCGGAAAGCCGTCTTACAATCGTTTCCGGCTCTTCCATTCGTCCTTTTCCTTCCAGTCCGCTGGCAAGTTCGCCGCTGGCAGGCTCTATGATTTGCACGTGTTGACTTTGCAGGATGTCGAGATTGACTTTGGTGGCAGGGTGTTGAAACATATCCAAATCCATTGCCGGCGCCACAAATACGGGACAGCGGGCTGATAAAAACGTGGTCAGCAAGAGGTTGTCTGCCACGCCTGTTGCCATTTTGGCAATGGTGTTAGCAGTGGCGGGCGCTATGATGTAAGCGTCAGCCCAGGTGCCCAAGTTTATGTGGCTGTTCCACGCTCCGTTTTCGGGGTCGAAGAAATCAACCAGTATCGGGTGTTTGGAAAGTGTAGCCAAAGTGAGCGGCGTGATGAACTCTTTCGCCATCGGCGTCATGATGATATGGACGTCTGCGCCTTCTTTCACCAATAAACGAACAAGCATAGCCGCCTTGTATGCTGCTATGCTTCCCGTAATACCTGCAATAATATGTTTGCCGCCCAGTGTCATGTCATGACTTGCTTGCCTCAACACCCGTTGCGGGATTGCGGTAATACACTTCACCATCGAGGTATTCCTGCAAAGCGGTCAAGGTTGGTTTAGGCAACTTTTCGTAGAAACGGGATATTTCAATTTGTTCGCGATTTTCAAACACTTCTTCCAGATTGTCGGTTACATTGGCAAAGTCCTCCAACTTGTGGTTGAGTTCCTGTTTGATTTCTACGCTTATCTGGTTGGCTCTTTTGGCAACGATGGCAACCGTTTCATAGATATTACCCGTCGGTCCGTATAACTGGTCGAGGTTTCTCGTGATGGTGGTAACGGGTGCTTTGTGTTTCCTTGAATCTGCTGTTTCTTTCGATTTTACTTTATTTTCACTTGACTTTTTCATCTTCTTCTTCGGTTATTCTGTTTTTAAGATATGAATCTGTTTTTTCGTATATTTTTTGTGCCTCTTTGACATAATTGCTTTTGGGAAATTCACCAATGAAGGAATAATATTCATCCAAGGCGGACTGGTAGCGCTCTTTTTGTTTTTTGATCACGCTGTTTTCAGCATACAGATAACTGGATTTCAGCAAAAGGAACATTAATTCCTCGCGGTACTTGGTTTCGGGATAATCGCTCAAACTGTTGCTGAGCGCTACGATGGATGATTTGTACTGGCTGAGATTGAAATACAGTTTGGCAGTGAGATACGATTTATCCACTAATTTATCCTGCATTTCCGCAAGGTGATACGCTGCTTCTTCTCTGTATTTTGAAGTGGGATAATGCATGATGAACATTTGGAACGATTCAATGGCAGCATTGGTCACCTCTTGATCCAGTTCAGCCCTTGGACTTTGCTTGTAATAGCAATATCCGGCAAGGTATTCACACTCTTCGGCAAAAGGCGACGTGGGTAAGGTTTTAATGAAGGTGCTGAAATAGTGAGCGCCCGTACCATAGTCTTTTTGCTTGAAATAACTCATTGCTTGATAGTATAATACGGTATCGGCTTTGTTGGTACCACGGTAAACGGACACAATATCGTCGAACAGTTGTCCGGCTTTGATATATTCCTCTTTTCCGTAGTATTCAAAGGCTTTCCTGTACTTCAACGAGTAATTGGTACTTTTGCGCAGACGTTCGTACTGGCTGCAAGAAGCAAGCGTAACAAGGACTACAATAAGAAAAACAAAATGTTTCTTCATTCCTGATGAATTGATGAAAATTCGCGCAAAGATACATGATTTTTTTGAAAATCAAGCAGACAAATATCGCAGGCTAAATCTTTTTTTTTGAAGGCTATCTTTTTCAGCCAAAATAGTCAGCATTGCGATTCACCTTGTTGTATCTATAATAGCGGTTACCTGCTCTGGAGTGAGGTCAGTAATATCAGCAATATCGGCGATTGACATTCCGCGCTTCGATAATTTAACGGCGGTGTTGATGCGGGTTTGTTCAGAACCTTTTGTCATACCAATGGTTATCCCTTTCTCTATCGAATCGGTGATGACGTTTTGTTCGTAGCGCGACTGGTCGAGATGAAATACGTAGTTGCTCTTTTCCTCGTCCGAAAGTTTGTAAAACTGCAAAGCCTTGCGGGCTTCGGGCAGTCCGGGTGCCGTAAATTCTTCGGGAATGTCGTTGGTTTTCAGAAAATAGATCCATTCGTCGAGGCTGTCTTTGGCTATGCCGTTAAAATCTTCCACTCGCAGGATGTAATATTCGGGATACAGTTCGCTGACCGCTTCCTTGCTGAACAGTTGCTGCTGTTTGGTGTTCAGTTTGAGAATATCGTTGCAGTGTATGCCGCGAAACTCGGTAGAGCCGTGATACACATAGTCCACCCCCTGCCCCAGTTCAAAATAAACGATATTGACGTGGTATATCTTGCGCACTTTGATGTAACTGTCGCCCGTTTCAAGGTGATCGCTAATGGCTTTGGACACACCGAACAGCATCCTGAAAAAGTAATCCACCTCGTTGCAGTTTTGCAGTTCAATGATTATCAATTCTTTTTTATCGTTCTCCACCAAAATGTCCACGCGGTTGAATTTGAGCGCTTCTTTTGCCTTGT
>JAITTD010000248.1 GCA_031287245.1 Bacteroidales bacterium | reverse complement strand
AGAAATATTATTTCGGGTTGCACACGTCATCGTTAAACTTTTATTTCATTAAGTCATTTGTTTACAGCGCAAAAGTAATCATTATTTTTTATATATTTATAAAAAATAAAATAAATGATGCCTTTTTTCGAGAGGGAATCAAAAAACTGTTTTTTCATTGCATGTGTTTAGGAATCTCGAATTTTTTCATTTACTTTTGCACAAAATATTCATTGAAATGCACCATGGAATCAATTCGTAACATTTACAAGACAGGTTTCGGTCCGTCAAGCAGCCATACGATGGGACCGGTGTTTGCCGCCGAGGAATTTCTGATAAAAAACCCTCGTGCTGAATCTTTTCGGGTGACTTTATACGGAAGTCTTGCTGCTACAGGGCGCGGACACCTTACCGATAAGGCAATTGTTAAAACTTTGGAACCTTATCCGGTGGAAATCTTGTGGGAACCTCACACTGTTCTGCCTTTTCACCCGAACGGAATGAAGTTTGAAGCATTAGAAGCCACAGGAAACACCGCAGGAAATCAGATTTACTACAGTATCGGCGGAGGCGACATTGTGGAGGATGGGCAAACCTTTGTTACCGGCAGTAAACAGGTTTACGACCGTTCCAATATGCAGGACATCCTTTCGTGGTGCGAACAGCGCGGTCAGACCTATTGGGAATACGTGTCCGAGCAGGAAGGCAGCGGGATATGGGACTATCTGGCTGATGTATGGGAAACGATGAAGGAATCAGTGAAACACGGTCTTGAAAACGAAGGCATCTTGCCCGGAGGCTTGGGATTACAGCGCAAAGCAGCCACTTACCACATCAAAGCGTCGGGTTACAAGGCTTCCTTGAAAAGCAGAGCATTAGTATATGCTTATGCGCTGGCTGTTGCCGAAGAAAATGCAAGCGGCGGCAGAGTGGTCACCGCGCCTACCTGTGGTTCGTCGGGCGTATTGCCGGGCGTGCTCTATCATTTACAGAACAGTTACGAGTTTACCGACCAAAAGATACATAAAGCCTTGGCAACTGCAGGTTTGATAGCGGAAATCGTAAAGACCAACGCCTCTGTATCCGGCGCACAAGTGGGATGTCAGGGCGAAATCGGCGTAGCCTGCGCCATGACTGCCGCTGCCGCTTGCCAACTTTTTGGCGGCAGCGATGCCCAGATTGAATACGCCGCCGAAATGGGCTTGGAGCATCACCTCGGCTTGACCTGCGATCCCGTTTGCGGAATGGTGCAGATACCCTGCATTGAGCGAAACGCCTTTGCCGCAGTCCGCGCGTTGGATGCAAATCTGTATTCAAGTCTTTCGGACGGAAAACACCGCGTCAGTTTCGACAAAGTGGTGGAAACCATGCGCCAAACCGGTCACGACCTGCCAAGCCTCTACAAGGAAACATCAGAAGGCGGACTGGCAGCGCAAATGAAGGATAATCATTTAGAATTCAACAGAAATCAGGCAAAGTCTTAAAGGGCATGTATCCTTCTGGTCATTTCCTTGTGCCACTTGACGTCCTCCCATAATCCTTTAAATTGGGGATGCGTGAAATTTGAAGTGCAGATGAATTTATAATTAGGATAAGCCTTTAACAAATCAATGCAGACTTCGGCAGATTCTTTTACCCACCACCAGTCAAGTTCAGGGTGGTCGTACCAAAAAATAGGTCCCCATCCTTCCGTATTGCCGCATACGATTCCCTGTTTGGCTGCTGCTTGCGATACTGCGCTCATTGTGCTGTTCATCCATTCCGTCAAACTGCTCTTATTGGCTGCCCAGTATGCTTGCAGATTCTTTAGTTCCACGCGATAGTCTATTTTGCTCTGATCTCTTTGTGTAACCTCCGACAGTCCTGGAATCCCGCCACGATGGTTAAACCAGATATGGTAATCCAACGCGGCATAATTTGTCAGGTCGAAATCAGCCAAACGATGATCCAAGGAAAAGAAAAAATCCAACGCCTTGTATTTGTTTTTTAGGCGTGAAAGAATGTCATTTGCAAACTGATTATAGTTCATTTCCCGTTTCATCCAGTCATAACCGTTTGTTGTGGGATATTCATTCAAAACATCAACATAAAGAATATTATTATCCAGCAAATGATGATTGTCAAGAAAGGTCAATGTTTCATCCCATGCACGAAACAAACCGCCTTCTTCCGTGAAAATATCGCTTCTTTCTGTTCCGTGCTGCAAAAACCACGAAGCCAAGCCTACCCGAATATTGTATTTCTTGCATTTTGTCAGAAACTCAATCAGCGCCTCCCTTGGGCGAAAACTCATGGTATAGTCATTTCCCCACATAGCCGGCACCCATCCGTCTTTGATACTGCGAAACTCGTTGGTTATTTTTCCATCTTTGGAAGATACCACAAACTGGGGCATCGCGTCCATACGTATGGCGTCATATCCGCGTTCGGCAAGTCCTTCGAGCGCTTTGTCCCAATTTTCAAACTCTCCGTAACGATGATGACGCAATATCCAGCTATAATCCCACATTGCAATCGCTACCGGCTTTTTCAACTGCGAAACAGGCATATATTTTGATGGTGCGGATGTTCCTTGCGAATACGCAAAACCGGGCAAACTGCTTGCTGCCAACACAGTTGCCGAACCTTTTACTGCTGTTGATATAAATTTTCTTCTGTCAATATCCATACAAATTTATTTTTTATCTGTTTTTCACAGAAAGATACTCTTGCTCTTCCAGCACATTGCGATAGGCAGGACGGATGATGCGCTTGCCCTTAAAGCTAAGTTCTTCAATGCGGTGCGCTGTCCAACCTACAATACGGGACATGGCAAAAAGGGGCGTATAGATTTCCTGCGGTAAACCAATCATTTCATACACAAAGCCCGAATAGAAATCAATGTTGGACGACACGGTTTTTTTGCCTCCGTTAAATTCGTTGAAACATTTGATGGCTCTTTCTTCCAGCAGTTCGAGGAAAATAAAATCCTTTTCGCATTTCTTTTCTTTGGCTAATTCGCGGGCTATCTCTTTCAACAGCAACGCTCTGGGGTCGGAAATGGTATAAACGGCGTGACCTATACCATAAATCAATCCGGTGCGGTTGTAAACTTCCTTGTTGAGCATTCGCTTAAAATAGTTGTCTATTTCATCGATGCTCGACCAGTCGGAAATATTTTCCTGCAAATGATGGAACATATCCACCACCTGAATGTTGGCGCCGCCATGCAGAGGTCCTTTCAACGAACCGATGCCCGCAGCGATGGACGAGTAGGTATCCGTGCCGGTGGAACTGGTGACACGCACGGTAAAAGTGGAGTTGTTACCTCCGCCGTGCTCTGCCTGCAACACCAACAGCAAGTCCAATGTACGGGCTTCCAGTGGAGTATAGTTTTTTTTCAGCATGTACAGAAAATTTTCGGCAATGGAGAGGTTTTCGTTGGGGTGACGGATGTGCAGTGACCGTCCGTGTGTGCTGTGCCGATATATATTATAGGCGTAGGCAATGATGGTAGGGAACTTGGAAATCAGGTCAATGGATTGACGCATCAGATTATCAGCAGAAGTGTCGTCCGGATTGGCGTCGAAATTGTACATTTCCAGCACACTGCGAGCAAGAATATTCATAATATTCTGCCCTTCGAGGTCAATGATGTTCATCTTGGTTTTCTGTTCCAGCGCCATGTGCTCATTAATCAACTCCGAAAAATGGCTCAGTTCCTCCTTGTCGGGCAGTTTTCCCGACAGCATCAGATAGGCAACTTCCTCAAATCCAAAACGTTTATCTTTGAGTAAAGCGTGTACGATGTTTTCCACATCATAACCGCGATAGAACAATTTACCGGGGATAGCCTTCAATGTGCCTTCCGGTGTGCGTTCATAGCCAACTACGTTGCCTATTTGCGTCAGTCCGACCAATACACCGGATCCGTCCTCATTGCGAAGTCCGCGTTTGACATTATATTTGACAAACAGGTCATTATCAATTTTACTGGTCGTCTTTACCGATTCTGACAGTTTATAAATCAGATATTCTTTTTTCATGGCAATTAATTTTACTTTTTTTACAAAAATAACTTTTATTCCTGAATAAAAAAAACTTTTTATGAAATTTTCACAATTAAAATAAATTATGTTTTGTACTTTTGCGCAAATTTATTCTGATGTTTGAAAAATTGTTCAAAAAGAAGGATATAGCGGCAATGGTGGCAGAATCAGACGATTCGCAGGGCGGCGGTTTGCGAAGAAGTTTGAAGGTGTCCCATTTGGTAGCCTTGGGGGTAGGTGCGATAGTAGGCGCCGGCATATTCGTGATTACCGGACAGGCGGCGGCAAATTATGCCGGTCCCGCGCTGACCGTTTCGTTTCTGATTTCGGCGGCAGGATGTATCCTGTCTGCTTTGTGTTATGCCGAATTTGCAGCCATGTTGCCCGTTTCGGGAAGCGTGTATTCGTACAGTTATGCCACTATGGGCGAGTTTTTGGCATGGTTCATCGGTTGGGATTTGATTTTGGAGTATCTTTTTGCCTGTTCAACCGTTGCCGTTGCGTGGTCGGGCTATATCCAAAGCCTGTTTCAGAGTTGGAACATCGATTTGCCCGCAAAAATGATGACGTCCACCCTTGACCATACCGCTGACGGATGGGTATTCACAGGCAGCATCATCAATTTTCCGGCAGTGTTCATTGTTGCGCTGGTGGCAACCTTCCTTTTGGGCGGTATCAGGCAATCTTCACTCATCAACAACATCATTGTGGTGATAAAGGTAGGCGTCATTTTGCTCTTCATCGGGTTTGGCATCTCGCACATTGACACAGGCAATTGGAATCCTTACATCCCCGAAAATACCGGTGAATACGGGCATTTCGGATGGAGCGGTATTCTTCGCGGCGCGGCGCTGGTGTTTTTCGCCTTCCTCGGCTTCGACGCCCTGTCCACAGCGGCGCAGGAAACGCATAATCCTCAAAAAGATATGCCCAAAGGCATTCTCATATCAATCGTTGTTTGCGCGTTGCTGTATGTGGCGGTGACAGCAGTGCTCACCGGCATTGTCAACTACAAGGACTTAAATGTGGACGCTCCCATTGCCGTTGCCATCGACACCGCCGGGAAAAGCCTGAGCTGGCTGAGTCCTTTCATCAAATTGGGCGCTATTGCAGGGCTTAGTTCCGTTATCCTGGTGATGATGATGGGGCAAACCCGCATATATTACGCCATTTCGAAGGATGGAATGCTTCCAAAACAGTTTTCAAAAATTCACAGCAAAACCCGTATTCCGCACAATGCTACTGTGTTTGCAGGTATTGTCACAGCATTGGTGGCAGGGCTGTTTCCGCTGCACGTTCTCAATGAATTAGTTTCCATCGGTACGCTGCTGGCTTTCACCATTGTTTGTATTTCGGTGGTGGTGTTGCGTGCCACCCAACCCGCATTGAAACGTCCGTTTAAAGTACCGTTTGTACCGTTTATTCCCATATTGGGCGCCGCTTTTTGCTTGGTGCAGATGATTTCGCTGCCTTGGAACACTTGGTTCAGGCTTATTTGCTGGACTATCATCGGATTCATCATCTATTTCACTTATGGTATGAAGCACAGCAAACTGAATCACCCTGAAAAATGATGAAATTTTGGTAATTTTGACGCAACGTTTTAAAAAAATGACATCAATATATATAAATCTTTTGATATGGCGCTGAATATGTTTGTTGAAATAAAATCGCCTATCGTTGAACTAAATAATTAAAATGAACAAAATATATTTAATGGTATTATTTGTAGTCGGAATTTTAGCGATTGCTTGCAGCAAAGAAGGATCTGAGACTAAATTGACAGAGGAAGAGCAAAAATTGGACGACTGGGTAATAGCCAACGATATCAATGCTAAAAAAATATCCACCGGAGTTTACATCTCTGTTGAAGAAACGACTACGCCTAAGCCGGAAGCAGGCCAATATGTATTGGTCAATTACAGGCTGTGGTTTTTGGATAACAACGTGTTGGAAATGTCCAGTTATGCCGATGATGCCAGTATGTATCCGCAAAAGTATGTTTACGGAGGACCGGAATTGTGGCAACTGACAGCGCCGTTGGTTGGTATTTATGCCGCCATAGCCAAGATTGGCGAGGGGCAAAATGCAAATATCTACTTTTCTTCCCGCAACAACGAATTTTCGGGTACCGATTTCAAATCGCGGCTGATGAAACTGGAACTCGTTAAAACCATACCGACTTTATCGCTTTATCAGGACAGTCTAAGCTATCACCATATTGCGGACGGGGTGGACTATCCCAAAATTGACACCATTTCAACTCAGTCAAATTCCGACCAAAAAAATTATCACATTCTGTATTCCATCATTGATGAGGGATGGGGAAATGAGTATCTGAAAGGGAAACCCGTTGTCAACGCGAAATTCAAGGCATATTACGCATTGCAAAAATCGCAAAAAATATTTTGTGCCAGCGTAGATGAAATAAAAAAAATAAATATTATCAGCGACAATCGGTTTCATGAAATTACCGCCGTGAATTACATTGATGAAATTGTGAGTAAGATGAAAATCGGCGGCACTGTGCGGATAGCTATGCCATCCGTTCTTTTCATGGAGTATTCCGGTCTGGAATATCAATATGCCGTCCCAATGGGTGCGGTCATTATTTTTGAAATAGAAATTATCGAATAGAAATTTTTGTATTGAATTTTTTATTATCTTTGTACCCTAAAATCTCATCAAAAAGCCTATTGAAAAATATTTCTTTACTTCATCATTAATCGAATCAATCGCATGATAGATTTACAGGAAATGTCAGACCAAATGCTGATTCAGCAGTTTGTGGCGGGCAACGGAAAGAGTTTTGAAATATTGTTGGAACGCTATCAAAAAAAGTTGTTCTCTTATATTTTTTATTCCGTTAAGAACAAGCAGGCTGCCGAAGACATCTTTCAGGAAACATGCATAAAAGCCATCACGTCCCTGACAGAAAAACGTTATTCCGAGTCGGGACGGTTTCTGCCGTGGGTGACGCGCATTGCGCACAATCTGATTATTGATATGTACAGACAGGAAAAGCAATTGGCGCTGAGTACCACCGACAACTTCAATTTCCCGATACTCAACTCAACCAAATACGCTGAGAACACGGTGGAAGAAAACATGGTGCAGCGACAAATTTATGACGAGGTACGCCAATTAATCAATTATCTTCCCAACGAACAAAAAGAGATCATTCTGTTGCGACATTACGGCGATTTGAGTTTCAAGGAAATTGCAGAACACACCAATGTGAGCATCAACACGGCATTGGGAAGAATGAGGTATGCGCTGATAAACCTGCGCAGACTGATAAAGGAAAAAAACCTTCAATTGACAGTATCCCTCAAATAAGTGCAAAAAATACGATAGCCAAAACGCAACACGCAACAACAACAAGGGGTTTAAACCCCTTGTTATCATCACAATGACTCACTATTGAATCACAATGATTCACTATCGAATCACTATTGTATTACTATCGTTTCACCCGTGCATTCCCTTTCCACACGCTCCACACCATGTCTTCGTCGGCAGGTTGGGCGTAGTCGGTGAGGAAAGTGGTGGCTAAAGCGCCTGAAGCCCATCCAAACTGGGCGCATTGTTCGGGCGTCCATCCTTTCAGGATTCCGTAGAGCAATCCGCCCACAAAGCCGTCACCGCCGCCAATGCGGTCGAGAACGCGGATAGGCTTCGGGTCGATGACCACAAAATCACTGCCGTCAAGTGTGATGGCGCCCCATAGATGCTCGTTCACGCTAACCACCTGACGCAGCGTGGTAGCAAAAACAGATGTTCCGGGGAACGTTTTTTTAACGCGCAATGTCATTTCCTTGAAACCGTCAATCTTGTCGGCAATGGCTTTCCCGCCTGCTTCGGGACCTTCGATGCCCAAACAGAGTTGAAAATCTTCTTCATTGCCGATGAGAATGTCTGACACAGAGGCGATTTCCTTGAAAATATCGCTCAGTTCCTTTTCGCGACCTTTCCAAAAAGAGGCGCGGTAGTTGAGGTCGAAAGAGATACGGGTACCATATTTCTTGGCGGCGCGTGCCAGTTCGAGGCAAAACTTGCTCGTTTCGGGCGACAGCGCTGCAATCAGCCCCGACAAGTGAATAATCTGTACCCCTTCTTTGCCGAAGATGCGGTCGAGGTCAAAATCTTTCACGCTGAGTGTGCGTCCTACCTCGCCGGCACGGTCGTTGTGTACGCGAGGACCGCGCGAACCGTAGCCGCTGTCGGCAATGTTGAACTGATGACGGTAACCCCATGGGTCACCCTGTTCCACTTCTACACCTTCGTAATTCATGCCGCGGCTGCGAAGGTTTTGTTTGATGAACTGCGCAACAGGACTGCCTTTCACGAAAGTGGTCAACACTTTCACCGGCAATCCCAAGTACGACGAAATACTGGCTACATTGGTTTCGGCGCTTGTTGCCTGCATTTGAAAGGTGTCCAGGCTATAAACAGGCTGTCCATTGGCGGGCGTAATTCTGACGCCCATGCTGGTGGGCACAGTCAACGCCCATTTCGCATCTTTTTTTAATTGAAGACTCATGTTATTTTTAATTTTAGAATTTTAGATTATCCATTGTCAATTGCTTAAACTCCGCCATACGCGCTGTATCCACCGTCCACGGGGATGCAGATGCCGGTGATGAAGGACGATACGTCGCTGAGCAGGAAGAGCATGGCGCCTTTCAGATCGTCCGGCTCGCCATATTTGCCCATGGGTGTGCTGGCGATGATTTTTTTGCCGCGTGCTGTTGATTCTCCGGTTTTTTCGTCGGTCAGCAAAAAGCGGTTTTGGTTGGTCAGGAAGAAACCCGGTGCAATAGCATTCACGCGAATGCCTGTTTTTGCCAAATGCACCGCCAGCCATTCGGTGAAATTGTTGATAGACGCCTTGGCTGCCGAGTAGGCAGGTATCTTGGTAAGCGGTTTGTAGGCATTCATTGATGAGATGTTGAGCACGCCACCCTTTCCGGCTTCGAGCATATCAGTGGTGAAAACCATCGAGGGAAGCAGCGTCCCCTTAAAATTGAGGTCATACACTTTTTGGAAGCCTTCGATGCTCAGTCCGTAGAAGGATTTTTCCAATTCAGACAAATTGTTGGGCAGAATTTCTTCCAACTGAGTGGTTGCCGTCGGGGAATTGCCGCCCGCACCGTTAATCAGGAAGTTGATTTTTCCTAACTTCTCGTTGATGATTTTCTTGGCAGCAATGAGCGAATCTTTGTCCAGCACACTGGCGCCTACGCCGATAGTGGTAGTGCCGGATTCTTTTTCCACTGTGGCAGCCAATTGAGAAGCTGCTTCCCCGTTGAGGTCAACGATGGCGGTTTTCACGCCTGCCGCAGCCAATCCGCGCACAAGACTTGCCCCAATAACGCCTGCTCCACCTGTCAGGACACACACTTTGCCCGTCAGGTCTTCAAATGAAATCTTTGATAACATAAAACGATAGGTATTAATTTTTCGACAAAAGTAATCATTTTTGAAATAAAAACCGTACCTTTGTGGTGTTATTTTAAATTTAACGGATATGTACTGATAATATGAATGATTTTAAACATTTTGCTGATATTAAAATAGAGAATTGGGTTGAAAGATGACTATTCGCCGTGTCGTGTTTGTCCGCACGAATGTGGAATTGACCGCTACCGGCAGGCGACAGGGTTTTGCAGATGCGGCGCCGAAGTTTCCGTGGCGGCTATTTGCTGTCATAAGGGGGAAGAACCCGTTATCAGCGGAAAGCGGGGTATTTGCAATGTGTTTTTTACTCATTGCAATTTGCAGTGTATTTACTGTCAGAACCACGAAATAAGCAACAACCGGAGTGCTATTGCCCGATGGATGCGCGTTGACGAAATTGCCCGCGAAATTGTTCGCTTGTTGCCCGAATGTGAAAATCGTGTGGGCTTCGTTTCCGCTTCACATTTTGTACCTCATGTGGTGGCAATTGTTGAAGCAGTGCGTGCGTTGGGCTTTCACCCCATATTTGTGTATAACAGCAACGGTTACGATCGCCCTGAGATGCTGCAACTGCTGGAAAGCAGTATTGATGTGTATTTGCCCGATTTCAAGTACAGCGACAGCTTGTTGGGCGAGCGGCTTTCCGGTGTGGACGATTATCCGCAGACTGCCATTTGCGCTATCGGGGAGATGTATCGGCAGAAAGGCTCTCCGCTGTGGTTAGATGACAATGGGTTGGCAGAGTCGGGGTTGATGATTCGACATTTGGTGTTGCCGGGCATGGTGCAGCAAAGCATTGACGCGCTTCGCATGGTGGCGGAAGAAATATCCGCTTCGGTGCATATCTCCCTGATGTCACAGTACTATCCGCCTTTTGAAATGACTGCCTTTCCAGAACTGAACCGTACGCTCAGCGCAGAGGAATACACAACGGTGACCAATGCCTTCTACGAACTGGGATTTCACAAGGGCTGGATACAGGAATTAGACAGCAATGAGCAATTTCGCCCACATTTTGAAAGCGAAAAGCCGTTTTTAAATTAAACGCATTCATCTGATTCCTTATTTTTACGTTTGTTTATACTTTTAGTACCAAGATAAACTCCAATAATAACACAAAGAAAAGGCAGAAACACCCATATACTCTTCCATCCTGAATGGCCATTTATCATAAAAAAGATGACATAGCACTTCACCAAATTTTTGGTGAAAAAATGTAGATGCTAAAATTTCTCCTCCGAAAAGTTGCATTTATGAGTTGAATTTTCGCAAATATAAAAATGTTTTTTGTTTTTTGTTTTTTTTCAAAAGCAAACAGATGCATTTCAAATTGTCGCAGTGCATGTCCTTGTGCCGATGATGCTCATTCGCAAAGTCGAAATTTGCGGTGTTTTGTCCTGCAAGGACAGCACTTTATTAACCTTCAGCATACGGACAGAGGACACCCTTCGGGCTGAAAGCCTTTTAGCATTGGGCAACCCGTGTCGTGTTCGGAAGATCGCCCAGTGAGATGTAGCAGTATCAAAACGTAGAGACGGTGCGTGCACCGTCTCTACATATCATCCGAACGACATTAGAAATAAACAAAAACGACAATTTGAAATGCACCCAGCGGTTCAGACCGGTTCACAGTGGTGAACCGGTCAACGTTTTGTGAAACCTTTGTAGGATGCATCCTATTTTCTATTGGTGTATCCCCCTAACGGGGAATGTTCGCTTGTCCGTGGGACATTCATATCAATAGAAATAAATCTCAATAACCTCAATTATTGACAACTCCTAATTAAATTAAAAACCCAAAACCCTACTTTTTAGGCTTATCACTCAACCATATTTCAAGCATGCCGCCTTTGGCAAAATCTTCGTGACTAAATTCCAATTGCTTGAGCGGTTGATTGTTCAGCGCCGCTTTTTGAATGTAGCAATTCGCTTCGGAATTGTCATGCACCTTGATTTTGAATGCTTTTCCACCGGAATACGCCGGATTCAGTTGAATGGTAATCTCATCAAAAACCGGACCGGTAATCTCATACGTCGGTTTTTGTGCGCAAGTACCCTGCAAACTGAACAATCCCAAGGACATCAGCGCACTCACGCCTCCCATTTGCCCCTGGTCTTCATCGTGTCCGCCATAGCCTGCATCGGGCGTGGTGGCGCCGTAGGCTTGTGCATTGACCTTTCGCACCCAATATTGCGACAACCACGGTTTTCCTGCATAGTTGAATACATGGGCATTGGAGCACCCGGGCTGATTGGC
>JAITTD010000246.1 GCA_031287245.1 Bacteroidales bacterium | reverse complement strand
AAGGGGGAGTAGGGCGGCGGTTTTTCCAGACAACAAGCCCCCCAGCCCCCGAAGGGGGAGTAGGGTGGCGGTTTTTCCAAATGGATACATAGATGTTTTCATAGTTAAAAAATGGTTAAAGATTACATATTTAGTGAATAGGGAATAGGGAATAGTGAATAGTGAATAATGGGTGGTTTGCAGTGATTGGCGCTATTAGCAAGATATAAATTATTCACTATTCACTATTCCCTATTCACTATTCCCTAATTTCGCTTTTCCTGTGTACGTTAGCGGATAATCGCCGCACTTCATTTCAAACTTTATACTGTCGGTGGTTACAGTTCCCAGCAATTCTGTGATGATATATTGTGGGAATGCCCCACCCATAGCATCAGGCACGATGTTATTGCCCAATAAGGCAACGCTATGCGTCAAAGGAACTGCCACAGCCGTAACGCTATCAATGAGCATATCCAACATCATTGGCATACGCGGCGCAAACTTTACCCGCAACATTGTGATGGTGGCAAAAGAGTCGGCAGGATGCGCAAAGCGCACCTCTACGCTATCCTGCACATAAAATGTGCCATCGGTTTGGTCTACCGACAATAGTCCGATGTAGCCGCCCTGCGTGATAGAGACGGTGGGGATATCATCGATATTGGTGCAAGCCATCATAATGGTTGCCAGTGTGAAAAAAGATATTATTGCTTTCATAATGTAAATGGTTATAGTGTTAAATAAAAGTTTTGTCTCTCCAAAAAATGTTGTACCTTCGTGTCGGTTTTATGAAACGGCTAATAACTATTGCGGGGTTTCGCGGGTTGTTAGCCGTTTTGTTTTTCTTTCCTACTCAATAACACTACTGCTAACCCGCTTAAACAATCCCTCCAACTCTGCGCAGGCATCCACAGCGGCGCTCACCGCATCTTCGTTGCTATGGTCGCGCACTACCTCGTAGAACGACTTGCCGCCTGCGCCAATAGCGGCAATTTTGGCGAGACAATCCTCAATCTTACCCTTAATATCCGCGTCCAACTGCGCATTCTTGGCGGCAACAAAGGCGCTCAAAGAATTGCCCGTAGGCGCAGTCAAACCAATGCCGCCAAAATAGGCATTTTTGATGCTATGGATATTATTTTGGTAGTCGTCGAGCGAGTGCCAACTGTACCAACTCTCCACGTCTTCCACGCGTCCTGATGTGAATGGCGACTCAATTTTGGTAGCGCCCACCTCGCCTGCAATGTCGGCAGCGCCATCCGATATTTCGCTGATGGCAGCCACAAAATTGCCTGCATATTTGCCCGTAGCATTCTTGAGGGTAGCGGCAAAATTTTTGAATGCGGCTTTGTCATTCAGTGCATCCACCACGTCTTGATTCGCGCGGAATACGGTTTTAATGTCTGTCGACACATTGTCCTCGCCTGCCCACGCCACGTAAGCCAGCACACAATCCCACACCAAAGCATCGGTGGCAGAAGTGAGATAATTCAACTCGGCAACGCTCAAATCGGCGGCAGGACGCGGTTGTCCATTGCGATAGAGCAGGTATTCGGTTACGTGAAAGCCGATAACCTCCGAGTCGTACTCGCTCCACATCGTTGCGCCTGTGGCAGCGCTGCCTGCGGCAATAGATGCCTGTATTTCCTGCAATTCCAGAGGCCACGAGTCAATATGCCCGTCAATATCAAAGCCATCCTCGCCCACAGGACCAAAAAGGAATGCCTCGCTCTTTTCCCACTCGATACGGGCTTTCATCCACGCATCGGAGGCGGCTTTCATTGCCGCATCGGTGGGATTGTCTTTCAGGGCATTATTAGCAGTGCGCATCTCTAATGCGGCTTCTGCCAATGCTTTGTAGGTAGGCACGACGGTGCCGTCCACGTACTGCGCAAGGATGTTTTTGTACTGCTCATCCAACGGGCTACCTTTTGTTCCACTTGGATTGTCTTTTTCGCACGAGGCGAATGTTACGGCTGCCATTCCCGACAGCAGGATTGTTTTGAATGTGTTGTTCATAATTGTAAAAATAATTAAGGTGTAAAAAATAATGTTATATCCCAAATTCCAACATTCCGTTCCAATTCAACCAGAGCCGCCGCCTGATTGTAGAGTGTTTCTATGTAAGTCGTGCGCAAGTCGTCGTAGGTGCGGCGGGCGTTGAGGACTTCAAGCAGGGATGTTTCGCCTCGGTCGTAGGCATACATTTTGCCGTCCACTACCGATTGGGCATTGGCTAATAATCCGTTGTTGTAGCGTCCAACTTGCTCCGATAGGGACAGGTATTTTCTGACGCTTTGCATCACAGAATTCTGCACCTCCAATTCGGCTTGTCGGTAATTTATTTCTGCCTGCTGTGCCTGCAATTCTGCCGTGTGCAGAGCGCCGCGATTTAGGTTGGATAATTTTAGCGGAATGGATATTCCTACTGTTATTCCATTGAATTTGGGCGCGGGAGCAATTTCGTTCCGTACTTCGGTATTGTAGTTGTATCCTACTGCTAAATCGAAGTCCGTGCCGCGTTCGCGCTGTGCTACGGTCAATGCTTTGCGGGCAACATCCGCATTTTTGAGGGCGGCTGCCAAGTCGGCACGGTTTTCCAATGCCATTGTCAACAAATTATCGGCATCAAATACTCGTTCTGCAAGATATAGCGTGCCTGTGGGAACATAAAGCGTATCTCTGCTAAAAGCGCCTGTCCACAAAGCAAGCGAGGCATACGAGTTATACAGTTCTGTTTGTGCCTGCATCAGTTCGTTGTGCGACATCTCGGCTTCGAGTATGCTCTGCACGGCATCCACTTTGGTAATATTGCCCAATGCGTGTTTTATGCTGTCGCCCTGGGCTAATTGCCGCATATTTTCGTAGGAATCCTCCTTTACACGATAAAGTTCCGTTTGCTTTACGGCTTCAAGATAAGCAAGCGTGGCTTCTGCCCTAAGATTATGAAAATAATCATTTAGCAGGGCTTCGCTTAATGCTTTTTCGCTTTTGGCGAGGTCGATATCGGCGCTGCGTTTCCCGATAGAAAATGTTTTGCTCAATTCTACTGCTGCCGACCGTCCCATTTGCATACGGCGGTCGTCATTATCGCCATATTCTACGCTGATAGTGGGGTCGTTGAATACTTGTGCGGCTTTTATTTTTGCTTCGGCAATGCCGATGTTTAGTTTTTCGGCAGCATATCCGAGATTTTGCTTGCTAACCAATTCAATATAAGCGCGATAGTATAATGGCTGATGTACCCTTTCGAGCGTTTGTGCGCAAGAAATGAAACAGGCAAACAGCAAGATGTATGTTGAGATAAATTGTTTCATTGTTTTTATGATTTTACGATTGATTTAGCGAACGTTCTCGAAAGAAAATCGCGAATATGAATATGCTCAACACCTTCGTAGGTGTTTTCAAAAGAGCGTTCGCTCGAAACAACTATTTTTGGATAGTTGTCTTTGATTTTCAATAAATTGCCAAATTCACGGTCAATAGTTTCCTGCGTGGACAGTTCCACCGTAACCTGCACGTACAGCGTTTCGCCGTTTTTGGTGCAGACAAAGTCGATTTCTTCGGGCGGCAGCGTGCCGATTTTCACGCTGTAACCGCAACAAAGCAAATGATTTAGCACTACATTTTCTAATCTACGGGCGCGGTCTTGTGGCTTGTAGCCCGTTATGGCATTGCGAATGCCGAGATTTTCAAAATAATACTTTTCGCCTCGCTCAAAAACTTTTTTTCCTGCGATATCATAACGCCCAATGCGATGAACGATAAATGCTTCCACAAGCGCATTTGTATAGTCAATAATTTGGTTTACAGACGATTCTTCTTTGTTGCTTTTCAAATAGTCGTTGATGCTTTTTGACGAAAACAGGTTGCCAACATTGCTCGCCAAAAAAGTTATCAGCCGTTCCAAAAAGTCGGCATTACGGATTTTCCTGCGCAGAATCACATCTTTCAGAAGAATAGTCGAATAAATGCTGTTCAGGTATTCGCGGATTACTTCGTCATCATAAGGCAAGTGTATGAGATACGGCAAGCCGCCATAATGAATGTAGCGTTCCAGCCCTTCGTCTGTGTTATCAAGTTGGTGAAATTGAAGAAACTCCAAATACGACAAACTGTAAATCTTAAATTCCACATAGCGTCCGCCGAGTTCGTTTGCCAAATCGCTCGACAGCATATTTGAATTGCTGCCCGTAATATAAATATCGTTGTTTTCGTCTAAAAGCCACGATTTTACGGCAATGTGAAAATCGGCAACCAACTGAATTTCATCAACAAAAATGTAATTTTTTCGGTTCTTTTTCTGTTTTGAAACCACAAATTCATTCAGTTGTTCATAGTTGCGAACACTGTCAAAAGCAATATCTTCTTTGTTGATGTAAATAATGTTAGCAGTTTTATTTTTTGCCTTGATTACATCCATCAATTGATACAAGATATAACTTTTACCAACGCGCCTATGCCCTGTCAACACTTTCACAATCTGTTTATCCACGAATGGGTTTATCTTATTGATATACAGATTCCTATCCAATATGTTAGTTGGTATTTTCATTGGTTTTTATTTTCATTATGATTAAAATGTTCGGCAAATATACAATTTATTTTCAACATAAACAAAATAATGTCAGAGTGTTTTTTGGCACGCAGATAACGCGGATTTCTTTTCTACCATATAATAAATGGACGGCAAAACATATAGCGTAATAATGGTGGCAAAAAGCAAGCCATAAACAATAACCGTAGCCAGCGGACGCTGCACATCCGAACCAATGCCGGTGCTAATAGATGCCGGCAGTAGTCCAAAAATAGCCACAGTTGCCGTCATCAATATCGGACGGAAACGATGCCGCGTACCGTCTATGATTGCCTGTTTCAGGTCGCGCCCGTCTTTGCGCAGGTTGTTGATGTGCGAGAGCATAATTACGCCATTTTGGATTGCTACGCCAATCAGGGCAATGAACCCTACTGCAGACGATACATTGAGCGTCATACCGCGTACATTGAGCGCAAGCATTCCGCCAAACAACGCCAACGGAACAATAGACATCATCAATGCTGCCTGACGAAATGTTCCAAATGCGCCAAAAAGCAATAGCAGCATAACGCCCAATGCCAACGGGATAACTACGCCCAAACGGCTATAGGCACGATTTTGATTTTCAAATTGTCCGTCCCATTTCAGGTGTATATCGTTGTGATTAAAATTTACCTGCTCGTTGATTTCTTGGTTGGCTTGCTTCAAAAAACCCGTTAAGTCAACGCCGCGCAAATTGACGCGGACTGTGAGATGCCGCTTGTTCATTTCGCGCGATATGGTGCTTGCGCCTGTGGTCATTTTGATTGCTGCCACTTGCGAAAGAGGAATTTTGGCGCCCGATGCGGCAGTAAGCAACAGGTTGCCAATTTTCTCAGGCGAATTGCGATGTTCATCGCCATAGCGGCAGATGACATCGTAACTTTTGCTGCCAACATAGATTTGAGAAATAGCCGTGCCGCCAATCGCAAGTTCTATCAATTCGGCTACATCCGACACGTTCAACCCATACTGCGCAATATGTTCGCGGTTGGCAATAATCTGCAACTGCGGCAACGGCGGCTCCTGGTCTACTGCTACATCTACTGCGCCTTGAATTTTTGTCAGCACTTCGGCAATGCGGTCGGCAACGCGGCGGGTTTCGATGATGTCGTCTCCATAAATTTTCAAAGCCAAATCGCTGTGTGCGCCTGCCACCATATCCATTACCATATCAATGATGGGCTGCGAGAATCCCACCGAATAGCCCGCCATAGACGACAGTTTTTCCGACATCTCTTCTATCAAATCGCCTTTGGTTTTTCCTCGTTTCCACGTATTGTAGGGCTTCAAGCCCACGCCGCATTCCACGTGCGATAGCGAGAATGCCTCTGCGCCTTCGTCATCGCGTCCCACCTGCGTCATCACATACGACACCTCGTCAAATTCTTTCAGCGCGTGGCGCAATTCTGCTCCCATTTCTTTTGATTTTTCGATGGAAATACCCGCAGGCAACTGCACCTGAATCCATATAGAACCCTCGTCCAAGGGCGGCAAAAAATCTTTCCCTACCGTATAACTCAATCCTGCTGCGGCAACAAGCGTTACCACCAAAGCAACCAATACCCGTTTGGGTTTATCCAATAATTTTACCGTTTGTCGGTGGTATATGTCCGAAAGTTTTTCCAACCAACGGTTGTGATATACTTTTCGCGGCTTTCGGTAGGCAGAAAATGCAAGTCCGGGTATCAAAAATAGCGCCGCTACCAATGCGCCGAGCAAGGCGTATCCTACGGTGTATGCCATTGGAGTGAATAGTTTTTTTTCGATATGCTCAAAGGCAAACAGCGGCAGATACGCAGTGATAATAATAAGGGTGGAGAAAAATATAGGACGAGCCACCTCAACCACGCGGGCAAGGATGGACGACTCGGCGAGTGTTTCCAAAGGATTTCGTTCCCGTTTTTTGAGAACAGTTTCCATCATCACAATAGCGCCGTCTACCAAAATCCCAAAGTCAATGGCGCCGAGCGAAAGCAGGTTGGCAGGAATATCGCTAATGTGCATCAGAATAAAAGCAATCAGCAACGAAAACGGAATAGTGAGCGCCACCAACAACGCACCCCGCCAACTTCCGAGAAAAAGAATCAGCACCAATATCACCAATATCATACCTTCCAGCAGGGTGTGCAGCACCGTATGCAAAGTAGTATTTACAAGTTCCGTCCTGTCCATAAATGGGTGTATGCGAGTGCCAGCGGGCAGAATCTCGTTATTCAGTTCATCTACTGCTTTGTGGACTTCTGCCAGCACACGCGAAGGATTTTCGCCTCTGAGCATTTGCACAATACCCTCCACACCATCGGAATAATCGCGTGTGCCGTCTTTGAAACCCAGCACTCCTTTGCGTTCCAGATTGCCGTATTTTAATTTGCCAATATCATTGAGGCAAATAGCCACTCCGCGTTCGGTTTTGATTACAATATGTCCTAAATCTTCGAGGTCTTTAACTAAACCTATGCCGCGTATCACATAACTCAAATCGCCGTGGCTGAGCATACTTCCTCCCGCATTGGCATTGTTCTTTTCCACTTTTTCGGTAATGTCGGCTAAGGTTATATTATACTGCTCCAATTTGTGCGGGTCAACTTCAATTTGATACTGCGTAGTAATGCCGCCGTAGTTGCTGACGTCGGCAATGCCTGCTATCTGTTTGAGGCGCGGGATAATTGTCCATTTGTGCAGGTCGGTTATTTCGCGCAAATCCAGACGGTCGCTTTCTATGATGTAGCGGAATATCTCGCCTGTGGGAGATGTCAGCGGATTGAGTTCGGGGACGGCATTGTAGGGCAATTCAAGTCCCGACAGGCGTTCCTGCACTCGTTGCCGCGCCCAATAATCGTCAATACCATCGTCAAAAACCAGAATAACTGTGGATAGTCCGAAGGTGTTTTTGCTGCGCATTATAGTCATTCCGGGCAGTCCGTTCACAGTGCGCTCGATGGGAATACTGATTTGCTGCTCTATTTCTTCCGCCGCCAGACCGGGCACCTGCGTTACAATCTGAACCGTAGTATCGGCAATATCGGGGTAGGCATCAATGGCTAATCGTGTCCAGCAATAATAACCTGCCGCCGCCAAAAACAGAAACAGTACGAGCATCAAACCTCGCCGTTGTAGGGCTATGTGGAGTATTTTTTGTAGCATAATTTTAGCGTACATCAATAAAATAAAACGCACTTTCGGTAACAATCGTGTCGTCTGCACCGATGCCCGATTGCACAATGGTTTGTTTTTCGTCCGATGACATAATTTTCACAATGGCTTTT
>JAITTD010000170.1 GCA_031287245.1 Bacteroidales bacterium | reverse complement strand
AACGCACCAAAACCTCGTAGAGGTTTCACATTCTTTGATTGTGAATCTCCTACGGAGAATGGTGTTGAGGGGGGTATAGCGTATTCTATTGATATGGAAGCCCTGACGGGCTATCAATCTTATTTATTTCGTATCCCTAAGTAATGATGCGCACTTCGTTGAGCGGGCGGTTACCACTGCTAAAGCGCCTGACAGGTTTAAACAACAAGGGGATTAATCCCCCTTGTTAATCCCTTATCACCCAAATTTATAATTTAAAAATCATCATTAAAAAATGCTTTACTATTTATTTACGTATTTGGACAAACAATTTGATTTTCCCGGTGCGCAGATGTTTCAGTACATCTCGTTTCGTTCGGGGCTTGCGTTGATAACTTCGCTGCTGATAGCCTTGTTTTTCGGCAAGTACATCATTCGGTTTTTGCAGAAACAGCAAGTGGGCGAAACGGTGCGCGACCTCGGTTTGGAGGGGCAGATGAGCAAGCAGGGCACGCCTACCATGGGCGGCATCATCATACTGCTGGCGTTGCTGGTGCCGGTGCTGCTCTTTGGCGATATTTTCAATACCTACATCCTGTTGATGCTTGTTACCACTGTTTGGCTTGGACTGATAGGCTTCTTAGATGACTATATCAAGGTGTTCAAGAAGGACAAAAAGGGGCTGCACGGACGTTTTAAAGTGTTGGGACAGATAACGCTCGGACTGATTGTGGGGCTGACGTTCTATTTCTCGGACGACATTCTGGTGCGCGAGCGCGTTCCGGTGGAACAGGCAGTAGTGACAGTGCAATCGTCCGACGCCCCTGCCGCAGCGCGCGAATTTAAAATGGTGAACGTGAAGAGCACCACCACCACCATCCCATTTGTCAAGAATAATGAATTTGATTATAAGTGGTTCGTTGGTTGGATGGGCGACAAGGCGGATGGTTTCGTGTGGCTGGCGTTTGTTCTGGTCATCATCTTCATCGTCACGGCTGTGTCCAACGGCGCCAACATCACAGACGGACTGGACGGACTGGCGACGGGCACCTCATCCATTGTGGGCGTCACGCTGGGCGTGCTGGCTTATCTGTCGGGCAATATGATTTACGCCGACTATCTCAACATCATGTACATACCCTACACCGGAGAATTGGTTATCTTCATCAGTGCTTTTATCGGCGCTACGGTCGGGTTCCTGTGGTACAACACCTATCCGGCGCAGGTGTTCATGGGCGACACCGGTAGCCTTGCCCTCGGCGGAATCATCGCCGTGTATGCCATCCTTATCCGCAAAGAACTGCTCATCCCGGTGCTGTGCGGCATTTTTCTCGTCGAAAATATCTCTGTGGTGATGCAGGTCAGTTACTTCAAATACACCAAAAAGAAATACGGCGAAGGCAGGCGTATCCTGCTTATGTCGCCGTTGCATCACCACTATCAGAAAAAGGGTTATCCCGAGCCAAAAATCGTTACCCGCTTCTGGATTGTCGGAATAATGCTGGCAGTAGCAACCATCGTCACACTCAAAATGAGGTAAAGATGAGAACAGCCTCTTCTACGGACGGGGAAGCATCGCTTCACAAAATATAAACTTGACAAGACAAGGGGATGAATCCCCTTGCTATTTCATATCACTTAAAACCTTTCAAAATGACAGAAAATTCATTGGAACAAGAGATGCAAGTTGATGCATTTCAACTTTATTCGCAAAGAGCAATAGGGGTTGCAACCTTTCTTGGCGGACCGTTAGCCGCCGGAATTTTGGCAAGACACAACTTTATCCGTCTCGGGCAACCGCAATGGGGAAAATATGCGCTTATCATCGGCATTATTTCTACTGTTTTGGTGTTTGCCGGCGTCTGTTCACTTCCGGAGGAAATGCTGGATAAAATCCCCAAAATTTTGATTCCGAGCATTTATACGCTCATCATTGGTTATATTGTAAAAATATATCAGGGCGCTGCACTCAAAGCGCATAAAGCGAACAACAGACCATTCTGTTCGGTTTGGAAAGCCGCAGGCGTCGGCATACTATGCACTGCAATCTATCTCGCCATCGTGCTCGGGGCTGCCTGTTTAGCGCCCAGTGTTGAAATGGATGTATATGATGCGGGCATAGAAAAAATTTTCAACAATGAAGACAAAGCCATGCAAATATATTCCTTTCCGGAAGAAGACAGCATTCAGGTTATTTCCCATATTGACAGCGTTGCTATGCCTGCATGGAACGAAAATTTAACCATCCTTGCCCATTTGGACAAAATAGAAGGATTGCCTGAAGTGTGCAAAAAACAAAATGAACTGCTACTGCAATATACAAAATTGAGAATAGTATCTTTTCAATTGATTAGAAAGGCAGTTGCAGAAAACTCTTCCGAATACAATGCACAAATGGACACAGTAAATTTCCAACTGGATGAGATAGTTGAGAAGCACAAATCAATCAGTGAATAAATTACAAACCTTAATAAAATCATAGTTCAAACAATGGCAAACAAACGAATAGTGATACTTGGAGCGGGCGAGAGTGGGGTCGGCGCAGCGATCTTGGCAACCCGTCTTGGTTTTGACGTATTTGTGTCCGATTCGGGCATTATCAAAGCCAAATATAAGATGAAACTTGACGAACACCTCATTTTGTTTGAGGAGGGCGTGCACTCGATGGAAATGATACTGTCGGCGGACGAAATCATCAAAAGCCCCGGCATACCCGACTCTTCGCCGGTTATGCAGGAAGTATTGCGGGCGAAAATCCCCGTCATTTCGGAGATTGAATTTGCATCGCGCTACACCACGGCAAAAAAGATTTGTATCACGGGCAGCAACGGCAAAACCACCACTACCACGCTCATTTACTACATGATGCAGCAGGCAGGTATGAACGTGGGCATGGCGGGCAACGTGGGCAAGAGTTTTGCGTTGCAGGTGGCTGAGGAAAATTTCGATTATTACGTGTTGGAATTAAGCAGTTTCCAATTGGAGGGGATGCACCAGTTCAAGGCTGACATCGCGATCATACTGAATATCACACCCGACCATCTCGACCGCTACGACCACAACCTGCAAAACTACGTCAATGCCAAAATGCGTATTCTGCAAAATATGACCAAGAATGAGTATTTCATCTTCTGTTCCGACGATGAAATCACTATCCGCGAGTTGGAACACATCGTACTTGCAGCGCAGGAACTCCCATTCGGGATAGATGCCAAGCCGCTTCCCAACAGCGGCGCGTTCTTGGACAACGGACAACTGAATATCCGCTTTCGGCAGGAAGTTTTCTCCATGCCTGTCAATGAATTGTCACTCAAAGGGAAGCACAACATCTACAACTCAATGGCGGCAGGCATTGCAGGGCGCGTACTCGACATTCGCAAAGAGCATATCCGCACAGCGTTAAGCAGTTTCCCCGGCGTAGAACACCGACTGGAAAAGGTACTAAAAATAAAAGACGTGGCATACATCAACGATTCCAAGGCAACCAACATCAACTCGACGTGGTATGCCTTGGAGTGCATGGAAACGCCTGTGGTGTGGATAGCAGGCGGAACGGACAAAGGCAATGATTACAGCGCCCTGACCGACCTTGTGAAAGCGAAAGTTCACTCGATGATTTGCCTTGGGGTGGATAATCACAAGCTAATTGAAGCGTTTGGCGACATCGTGCCGTTGTATGTAGAGGTACAGTCGATGGAAGACGCCGTAAAAGCAGCGTACAATATGGCTACCTCCGGCGATACGGTACTGCTGTCGCCTTGCTGTGCAAGTTTCGACCTGTTCAACAATTATGAGGACAGAGGAACGCAATTTAAGAAATATGTTAGAGAATTGTAAAATGGTTGCAACAATGAGTTACGAATATTAGAATATGGATTTTTTTAGAAAAAATTTCAAAGGTGACGCTAACATTTGGGCGATAATCATCGGATTGAGCATTTTCTCACTGTTAGCGGTTTACAGTTCTACCGGTACCTTGGCGTACAGGTGGCGCGGCGGCGACACAACGGCATACATCCTCAAACACGCAATATATCTTGGTATCGGGCTATTGGCAACTTTTACGATTCATCGACTGCCATACAAGTTTTATGCCCGCCTTTCGCAACTGCTGATATGGCTTGTGCCGCTTGCGTTGCTCTTCACCCTGCTGATGGGCGTGGACGAGAACGTTGCCACGCGCCGCTTACAGATTTTCGGCATCACTTTTCAAACATCCGATGCCGCAAAATTGATTCTCATCATGTTTCTTGCGCGGACGTTGGCTGCCAAACAAGAGCAAATACACGATTTCCAGCACACGTTGCTGCCAGCATTTTTCTGGGTGCTGATAGTTTGCGGACCGATATTGCCTGCCAATTTCAGCACTGCCGGCTTGCTGTTCGCCACTTGTGTAGCGCTGTTATTTGTCGGGCGTTGCCGTTTCTTGCATCTCGCAGGCTTGGTGGCTGTAACGATAGTGGCAGGCGGATTAGCCATCGGCGGTCTTTACGAACTAAAAAAACTTGGTGTGGACAACGTCCTCACACAACGCGCCCCCACATGGGTAAACCGCATTACTGGTGAATCCGGACACTATCAGGCAAATCAGGCGCGAATAGCCATCGGTACAGCAGGTTTCTTCGGCAGGGGACCCGGCAACAGCATTCAGCGCAATTTTATGCCACATCCATATTCCGATTTCATCTTCGCCATCATCATCGAGGAATACGGCATCGTAGGAGGTCTGTTTATACTTGCGCTCTATTTGGCGCTACTTTACCGCACTGTCATCATCGTACGCAAGTGCGAACGCACATTCCCGGCGTTTCTGGCGATAGGACTCACGTTTTCCATCGTCTTTCAGGCGCTGATTAACATGTTGGTGGCAGTAGGCATATTTCCAGTAACAGGACAACCGCTTCCGCTCATCAGTATGGGCGGTACATCCATATTGTTCACTTGCATCGCGCTGGGCATCATACTTGGCATCAGTCGCGAACTCAAAGAGCAGGAAGAAAAGGCAATGCAAAAGAAGACAGTGCCAGCAGCGGACACCGGAAGCAATGGTAAACAAACTGAAAACTTTGAAAATACGGAATCTTAAAATCATTTGATATGTGGAAATATTTTTTCTGAAAGAATAAAACAATTATCGGCGGAGTGCTTATCACTGCCGGTGCAATAGTAATAGTATTATAGCAATCAAACAATGAAGAAAAAAATGATTTTTGGCTCGTTTTGGCTTGTCATGGCGATACATATAACAGTGTTTACCGCCATCGGATTGTTTACCGCCAAAGGATGGCGTTTGTTGCTCATTTTTCTGTCGGGATTGGCGGCATTATCGTTTCTCGTATGGTTGTTGAAAATGTATTCGGTTAAACATCCTGAAAAGCGGTATCTTGCAAAGTTTCTGTCATTTATATCACATAAAAAGGAAGAATAACTGTTAGACAGAAATGGAACAAATTTGTATCGAAGACACAACCTTTGAAAAGGTAAATTATCTGTCAAAAGGCGAATACGAAAATTGCGATTTCAAAAACTGCGATTTCTCTAATGCCGATTTTTCGGGCATCCGATTTATAGAATGCTCATTTACGGTGTGTAACCTCAGTTTGGCAATCTTGGGAGGGACAACATTCCAGAACGTAAATTTCACAGATTGCAAAATGTTAGGATTGCATTTTGAACACTGTAACAATTTCGCACTTTCTTTCCGATTTGAAAATTGCAGCCTGAATATGTCGTCTTTTTACGGTTTGAAAATCAAAAAGACCATATTCAGTCGTACGTCTTTGCAGGAAACGGATTTTTCCGAAGCCGATTTGACAGAAGCCCTGTTTGATGATTGCGACCTCACAAAGGCAACTTTCAGCAACACAGCGCTTGTCAATGCCGATTTTCGGACAGCCTGCAATTATTCCATTGACCCCGAAATCAACAGGATAAAAAAGGCGAAGTTTTCTCTGACAGGTGTAGCAGGCTTGTTGAGCAAATATGACATTAAAATTGATGAGATTTAAAATCAAATATATTAGAAAATTGATTGGGATGGTCGTTACCGTTTTGGTCGCACTCGTTGGCTTCATTTTTTATGCGAATATTCGCATAGAAACAACGACAAATGATGTCGTATTCGATGATCCGAATAATATTCCTGCCAATAAAGTTGGGCTGTTGTTAGGAACTTCCAAATATTTGAAGGGCGGACAACAAAATCGGTACTACAATCATCGCATCAGCGCCACCGACAAATTGTTTCAATCTGGTAAAATTCAATATATTGTGATAAGCGGAGATAACAGAAAAGCCAATTATAACGAGCCGCGCGATATGAAAAACGACCTGATGAAAGCGGGCGTACCAGACAGTGTCATCATTTTGGACTATGCCGGTTTCAGAACTTATGACTCGGTGATCCGACTGAACAAGATTTTTGGACAAAACAGTTTTACGGTCATTTCGCAGGAATTTCACAATCGCAGAGCCATCTTTATTGCACAGCGGTTGGGATTGAACGCTGTTGGCTTCAACGCCGAAGACGTGGCTATATACTGCGGATTCAAAACCCAATTGAGGGAAAAATTGGCAAGAGTAAAGGTGTTTATTGATTTTCTAACGAATAAAGAGCCGAAATTTTTGGGTGATCCCATAGAAATAAAATAAAATCACCATTCATATAACAATCAATTCCCATGAAAAAGAAATCGAAAAGTGACAAAATTTGTCAACATGTTATCATCAGCGGTGGCGGCACTGGTGGGCATATTTTCCCTGCCATTGCCATTGCCAACGCATTCATCGCGCAAAATCAGGATACACGAATACTCTTTGTAGGCGCCAAAGGACGGATGGAGATGGAAAAAGTGCCTGCAGCAGGTTACAAAATCATCGGTTTGCCAGTGCAAGGCTTCAACAGGAAAAATCTGTTGCGCAATTTTAAAGTGGTTTACAAGCTAATCGTCAGCCTTTTTATGGCGGTACGCATTGTTGGGCGTTTTCGCCCCGACGTAGTCATTGGCGTGGGCGGTTATGCCAGCGGTCCTGTACTGTTTGCCGCAAGTTTACGGGGTGTTCCGACGCTCATACAGGAACAGAACTCGTATGCGGGCGTCACCAACAGAATACTGTCGGGCTTAGTGAAGAAAATATGCGTTGCCTACGAGGAAATGGACAAGTATTTTCCGGCAAGGAAAATTGTGATTACCGGAAACCCTGTAAGAGAGCAGATGACAGAAAGCATCATGCGCGATGTAAGCATTCGGTTCTTTGATTTCACAGATGATAAGCCTACCATCCTTGTTCTGGGCGGAAGTTTAGGCGCCCGCACCATCAACAGGAGCGTATTGGGCTGTTTGGATACATTGCCGCCAGACATTCATCTGGTATGGCAGACAGGTTCGGAGTTTGAAGACCGCGCTCATCGTGAAGTCGCTGCAAGGAAACTGCAAGGACAGGTAAAGGTGTTTCGCTTCATCAACCGCATGGACTTGGCGTTTGCAGCAGCCGATTTGGTCATTTCTCGCGCCGGAGCCAGCACTATTTCCGAGCTGTGCATTACCGGAAAACCGTGCATCCTCGTGCCATCGCCCAATGTGGCGGAAGACCATCAAACCAAAAACGCCATGGCATTGGTAAATAAGAGTGCAGCCATCATGATTACCGACAAAGAAGCGATGGATAAACTGATGAACACAGCCATTGCCACAGTACAACAGCAAGAAACGCTGGAACCATTTTCAGAAAATATCCGCAAATTAGCGAAATTTAACGCCGCACAAACGATTGCTGAGATTGCGATGGGGTTGATTGAAACGAAACAGGATCTTTGCGACTTTGTCGCAAACATTGTGGTTCAGAAACCATTCTGGATCAATAGAAAGCAGGAAATGAATAAGAATAAGAGAGTTTGCTTGTAAGGATTCAAATGTTGAAAACTTTTTTCTTCTTTCACTGAAATGTATTTGTTTATTTCGTATCTTTCCTCTGTAAAAAAACAATTTCCAATTGTACGCGCTTGGAAGTCTGAAAATTTTCATCTAATTTTGTACCGTTTTTCTGACAATTCTAAAAGGCAAAAGTCAGAACTTGATTTTATAAATATTAAAATGTAACGCCATGTTGTTTAGTAATAGAATTAGACAGTCAGGGGAAGAAAAACAAATGTTGCAACACCAATTTTTGTGCAAGGTGAGTGCAAACCGAACTTGTTCGAGTTTGCCGACCTGCAGCCAAAAATGGCACAAGCATTTGGCCGTAGCATTAGAAATTGATACGCCAATGTACAGCAAAATTGAGCGTGGCGAACGCCGTGCCAAACGCGAACTGGTTATTGTACTTGCCAAAATTCAAAGTAAATCCCACCGATTTTTTATCTCTTTGGCTCGCCGACCAGAATATTGAAGTGATAGAAGACGAAAAAGAGTTGGCGAGGGAAGCGTTGGTTGTTACACAAAAATATTTCGAAAAATAAATGAATCATTTTAATTCCATAAAAGAGTTGCTCAATACATTAAGTCGCGGCAATAAACTGATTGCCGAAATGTTTGAGAAACGGACCATCCCCTCGTATCGTTACGAATATGCGATGGAATTGATGGAAGACAATGAAGATGTTATTAAATTGTTGCTTAACAAAAATATTATTGTTCAGAATGGTGCTTTTCTTGAATTAGATGACCAAATTCTCAATTTCTTTGA
>JAITTD010000108.1 GCA_031287245.1 Bacteroidales bacterium | reverse complement strand
CCTACATCCACCAAAAAGACATTGACATGGAAACGCGCTTCGACATCATCGCCATCACACTCGGCGCCACTGTGCAAATTGACCACATCGAAGGAGCGTTTTATCCTTTGGCAAGATAATTAATAAAAAAGATGACAGTACGATGGCATTCCTAAAATTATCATTCGTATCAATAGAAATCAGAAATAAACAAAAACGACAATTTGAAGTATAAACCGCTCTGAAAGAGCAAAATCAGCACGGGGCAACGTCCTGTGGAACGGAATCCTCGCCTTTGCGTAAGCCCCAACGGGGCGCAATCGCTGATTCATCCACGATAACGCCCTTTCAGGGCTGAAAGGGTTTCGAGTTTTAAGTTTCGAGTTTTAAGTTCGTAATTTTTAATTCGTAATTGAAGACGGTTGTTAAAAAAATGTATTACCTTTGTCGGCAATAATACCTGCCAAGCCTCATCAACGATGCACCGTTTGGCGGGTTTTCGATTTATTAAATTCATATCCAAATGTTATCAAAAATGACAAAAACAGTTTTAAAAGCAAGCATCTTTTTTCTTCTGATGGCGAACATCAATTTGTTTGCCCAAATCACCGAACGTCCGCGACCTGCGGAATGGAGCCGGCTGGTGAATGGCGGACGGTTTATCGACCGTTTTTTGCCCATGCCTGCGGGCACTCAGTCCAAGGACACGTGGGGCGCCGAGGGCGTTGTGCCGCGCTACATCGACAATGGGATTGAAAACCGCCAATTTTCATACTGGGGCGGCAATATCCTTCGGGGCGACGACGGCAAATACCATCTGTTTGTGTGCGGCTGGCTGGAAAGTTCGCCCAGAGGTCATCACGAATGGGGCAATTCTATTGTTTTTCACGCTGTGTGCGACAACACTGTCGGTCCCTTTGTGGTGAAGGACACCATCGGCAGAGGGCACAATCCCGAAGCATTCCGCCTGCGGGACGGGCGCTACGTGATTTACGTCATCAACGGGCGCTATGTGGCTGACAAAATCGATGGACCCTGGACGTATGGCAAATTCGATTTCAACCCGCGCGACCGCCGAATTATCGAAGGGCTGTCCAACCTGACCTTTGCCCGACGCGAAGACGGCAGCCTGCTGATGGTGTGCCGAGGCGGTGGCGTATGGTTCAGCCAAACCGGACTGTCGCCCTACCAGCAGGTGACCGACCGCCGGGTGTATCCGCCGGTGGCAGGCGAATTTGAAGACCCCGTGGTGTGGCGCGACCATATCCAGTATCACCTTGTTGTGAACGACTGGTTGGGGCGCATAGCCTTTTATCTGCGCTCGAAAGACGGCGTAAACTGGGTGACCGACCCGGGCGAAGCCTATACCCCCGGCATTTCCGTACACAACGACGGATATGTGGAAAAATGGTTCAAATATGAACGCATGAAAATATTCCAGGATGAATATGGACGCGCCATACAAGCCAATTTTGCGGTGATTGACGTTCTGAAAAACGACGACCGAGCCAGCGACAACCACAGTTCAAAGAATATTTCCATCCCGTTGAATCCGGGATTGCTGCTGACCATGCTCGACAGCCAGCCCGTCACCACCGCCACGAAAACCATCCGCGTGAAAATTGCTGCCGAAAAGGGATTCAACCCGCACACAGATATTGACCTCGCATCCCTGCGTTTCGGCGCTTCCGCAGAAGTCAATTTCGGACGCGGCGCCAAAATGAAAGGCACCGAAAAAGCGGGCGCCGACCTGATTGTCACCTTCGATGCTGCCGGAAACGGCATCACCGCCGATGAATTTGCCCCCAAACTGATTGGCAAAACGCCTCAGGGCAAACTGCTCTACGGCTATGCCCGCCTGCCTTACCTCAACTATATCGAGCCGGTACTTTCCGCACTGTCGCCGGTTTTCACAGCCCGCACCGATGGCTTCGACCTGAGCGTGGAAGTGCAAAACTTCGGACAGGTAGCCTCGCAAGCCACCACGCTGAAACTGACGGTTGAAAAAGACGGAAAGACAACAGAAGCAGGCAATGTGGCTGTCCCCGCTTTGAAATCATTTGAAAAAACAAATGTAATGTTCCCGTCCAAAGCCGCTTTTGAAAAGGGAAAGGAATATGCTTTTACCTTAAATATACTGTCGAAAGACCAAATCATTTCGACATATCATTTTAAAACAGTTCCGCTGAAATAACGGTTTCGGGTTTTGAGTTTCGGGTTTCGGGTTTGGAACTCGAAACTCGAAACTTCAAACTCGAAACTTAACAAACTTTAACTTGCAACAAAAAGAGAAAATGTACTAATTTTGTAGCGTTTTTCAACGTTCAGATTATGATACAGTTTTTACATGGTGTGTATTTGTATGCACTGGCTTTAATACCAGTGTTTGTAGGGCTATTCGTATGGGTTACACTCATTCACAAGCGCAACATTAAGCGTTTTGGCGACGTGGAATTGGTCAGCCAACTGATGCCGGACGTTTCGACATCAAAACCGGTATGGAAATTCATCCTGCTGATGCTGGTATATACCTTTGCGGTGATTGGGCTGGCTGGTCCGCGATTCGGCGTCAAGATGGAGGAACAGAAGCGCAATGGTTGCGAAATCATTATTGCGCTGGATGTGTCGAACAGTATGATGGCTGAAGACATTGCCCCCAACCGTTTGGAACGAGCCAAGCAGGCATTGTCCAAGTTAATCGACCGTTTGGGCGATAATAAAATCGGATTGATAGTGTTTGCTGGTGAAGCCTACACCCAATTACCTATCACCACCGATTATGTGTCGGCTAAGATGTTCCTGTCCACTATTTCGCCCGATATTGTGCCCGTTCAAGGGACGGCAATCGGCACAGCCATCCATTTGGCGGTTAATTCATTTTCGCCAACAAGCGAAGCCGGCAAAGCCATCGTAGTGATTACCGATGGAGAAAACCACGAGGACAATCCCATGCAGGCGGCACAGCAAGCGGCGGCGAAAGGCATCAATATTCACGCTATCGGAGTCGGTTCCACACAGGGAACGCCCATTCCGGTAAAAACATCATCGGGGCAGCGCGATTTTATCAAAGACCGTTCGGGCAGCGTGGTAATGAGCAAATTGGACGAAAAAACGCTGCAAGAGGTAGCGCTTGCCGGCAAAGGCATCTATGTGAGGGCAACCGCGCCAAACATGGGCTTGAATGATGTGTTCGACGAAATCAGCAAACTGGAAACGTCTGAATATGACGCCAAAATTTATACCGATTTTGCCGAAATGTTCCAATATCCTTTCGGCATGGCATTGGTGTTGTTGTTGATAGAACTGTTGATTTCCGACAAAAAAAATAAATTCAGACTATTTATAAAATAAGATGTGGATATGGGAAATTTTAGAAAAATAATGCTTTTATGGGTCGTCAGTGCGATGAGCCTTGCCGCAGAAGGGCAAACGAATGATTCAGTGCCGCAAACAAAGGGCAAAAAAGACGATTTTCGCAAAGAAATGAGGGCAGGCAACAAACTCTACGATGGAGAAAAGCCTTTAGAAGCGGAAACTGCTTACCGCAAAGCGTTGAATGCCAAAAAAGACAACGACAATGCGACTTTCAACCTTGGCGACGCCCTTTATCGTCAGAAAAAATATGACGAAGCCGGCAAACAATTTGAAAAAGCAGCCACCCTGATGACTGAAAAAGAGGATAAAGCGCGTGCTTTCTACAATCTGGGAAATTCGTTTCTGCAGCAACAAAAACTGAAAGAAGGCATAGAAGCCTACAAACAGGCGTTGCGCAACGACCCCAACGATGTGGACACCAAAACAAATCTGTCGTATGCTTTGAAAATGCTTCAACAGCAACAACAGCAGCAGCAAAATCAAGACAACAAAGACAAAGATAAAGACCAACAAGAGCAGGATAAAAACCAGCAGGATAAAAACCAACAGGATAAAGATCAGCAGGACCAACAGGATCAGCAGCAAATTTCGCCTGAGGATGCTCAACGGATGCTGGACGCACTGTCGCAGGAAGAAAAGGATTTGCAGGAAAAATTAAAAAAGAAAGAAAGAGCAGGTTATCGCAGTAAGATAGAAAAGAATTGGTGATGCAGTATCACGTTGGCTACCCAAATCGAAAACCTTCAAAAAGGCGGTTAAAAAAACTTACCAATACATTATATATTTATATATTGGTAAGTTTGTACCCAGAACAGGACTCGAACCTGCACATCCTTGCGAACACTAGTCCCTGAAACTAGCGCGTCTACCAATTCCGCCATCTGGGCATAATTTGGCGCAAAAGTAACTGTTTTTTTCAAATAAAAAAAATCTGCTAAATCTTTTTTGAGGCATCCTTGCTGAGAGGAATTTGCTTTTCGCCCGAATGGGCGGGATTTTCATAGTGTTCGTATGTTCGCACTACCGCAGGCAACGCTTCGCTCGTCTGTGGTTATGAAAATCAAGCCCTTCGGGCATCATAGCACCTCAAAAAAAGATTTAGCCGCAAAAAAAGCAGGGCAAAATCTATTGAAAGGCTACTTCGCTGTATATTTGTTCCACATCTTGGGCGGTGATGCGGTCGAAATCCTGTTTGCGGGCTGCCACTATGATTCCTGCCATATCCAGTCCGCCCGGGCTGATCAGCATATTCGAGTCGTCGCCGGCAAAATAGCGCTCCGGGCGATGCCTGCGGCGAGGGATGACTGCGAGTGTCCATTTTCCGCTTATGCAGTGGCAATAGATATTCATCATCGGCTCGTCGCCTGAGGTGGAGCCAAGTTGCTGACAGATATGCTCAAAAACTTCGCACACCGGCTTTTTTCGTGTGTCTGAGAAAAGATAATACCTGCCGGAAAAGCCCGCAAGCCCCTCCCCCACCCCTTTGGAGGTTTGCATGACACGTTCCAAAGGAGTATGTCCGGCGGCGACAGCCTGAAAATGGAAATGGTCGGGGGCGGAGGCGCCCGATTGCGGACCATTGTAGAAAAGCAGAAAACCTTCCAGCGCCTGTGCCCAGTTCAGCATATCGCCCATACGCCCTGCAATGGCTTGCGGCAAATGTCGACTGTCGGCAATGGTGAGGTGCTGAGGAAGAACAGGGTAGGGATTGACGAGCAACCGGTAGTTGCCGCGAATAATGTCGATTTGCTGCTGTGGACGATTGACTGCGCAAAGAAAACAGGGGCGCTTGCTGACCGATACTTTATCAACCCGTGCGGCAGCCGACCATTCACGCGCCGGATTGTACTGCACTGTCACAACACTACCGTTCACCAACAGTTGTTTGGTAAGGTGATTCGATGGTGATACGGTGGTCCACAAATCCAACTGGCGGCGGATGAAATGTTCGATGTGCAGTGTGTTTTTCTTCATTTAAATAAACAGCGTTTGTCCGTCATCGGCTATTTTGAGGAAAGTAGCCACGCCGATTACGTCTTTCACTTCGGGAATGAAATGCTCTCTTTTCAGCCCCAGAATGTTCATTGCCATTTCGCAGGCATAGAAATTGACGCCGAGCACTTTTGCCGAGTCCACAAGTTCTTCGAGGGTGGCGACGTTGTTTTTCCGCATCAGCGAACGGAAAATCCGGGGACTTATTCCCCAAAAATTAAGCCTGCTGACAGGCGTCGACCGTAATCCGCCCATGAAAAAGCCGAACATTTTGGTCAACCAGGTACCTCCGATGAAAGCGCGTCCCTGTTTTTGCTTGATGGCATCCAGTCCCCAGAAGGTAAAAAACAGATTGACTTCGTAGCCTGTGGCTGCTGCGCCTGTGGCAAGGGTGAAAACGGCTGTGAGTTTGTCGAAATCGCCGCTAAAGGCAACGATGGATAATTTTTTTGACATGATATTTTATTTCTTTTTATCGAATCATTGTGTGAAATCAGGAAGATGGATGGATACTTTTTAATTGATGGATACTTTCCTCAAAACTTTTCATTTTCGTCTCCGCATCCGCCAGTTTTTTGCGCTCGTTTTCAACCACTTCTGGTTTTGCGTTGGCTACAAACTTTTCGTTGGAAAGTTTGCCCTGAACGGATTTTAAGAAACCTTCGAGGTATTTTATTTCGGCTTGCATTTTGGCGATTTCTTCCTCTGCGTTGATTTCCACAGGGACGAAAAATTCGGTGGTGCCGACCAGATAACTGATGGCATTGGC
>JAITTD010000082.1 GCA_031287245.1 Bacteroidales bacterium | reverse complement strand
TAAAATCTTAAATAGTGTTAATCTTTTCTACTGTTTCATTATTTCAATTACTTTTGCTGCCTTTAATTTTCAAGCATGCGAAGATTGTTTTTTCTTGTCCTGGCTTGTTGCTTTTCAGCAGGCTTATTCGCTCAAAACGCCAATCAATGGACTGTTACCGGAAAGGTCACAGACGAAGCGACGGGTGAACCGGTGGAATTTGCCAACGTGGTGGTACATTCCCAAAAGGATGCTGCGGTGGCAGGATATTCAACCACCAACGCCAAAGGCGCTTATTCGGTCAACTGTGCCAAAAAAGGCGACTACTATTTGGAAGTGAGTTTTGTGGGCTACGAAACCTTCAAAAGTGCATCGTTTAGCCTTGCAGACGGCAGCAAAAACTTCCGCCCCGACGATATCCTGTTGCGTCCTTCGGGTTTTGAACTGGAAGAAGTGGAGGTGACAGGCAAAAAACGGCAAATCGTCTATAAATTGGACAAAAAAGTAATTGAAACAGCAGGAAACATCGCTGCCTCAGGCGGTACAGCCATTGACCTGCTCTCGCAGACGCCTTCGGTGAAGGTGGACGCAGACGGCGAAGTGACTTTTCGCGGCAGCAGCGGGTTCAAGGTGTACATTGACGGAAAACCTTCTACACTGACCGGAAGCGCCGCCTTAGATCAGATACCCGCCGAGCATATTGAAAACATCGAAATCATCACCACGCCATCGGCACGAAACGAGGCAGACGGCATTGCGGGCATCATCAACGTAGTGACCAAAAAGCAATTACAAAACGGATGGAGCGGGATGCTCAACGTAAAAGGAAGTACGGTAGGCACAAGGGGCGTGGATTTTCTCACATCTTACCGCAAGAACAATGTTACCTGGCAAACAACGGGCGAGGTGGCACGCAGATACCGGAAAAGTGATTTCGACCAGACGAGGAATGTACATACGGACACGATTACTGCCAATACACATTCCTACGGCACACGCGAAAGTTACAATGACAACTATGGACTGCGTTCGGGATTGTCTTGGGACAAAAATAACACAACATGGTCGGCTTCTGTGGAAGGTCGCTACGGAGTGAGAAACCGCGGGGGCGGACTGAATTATGAGGATCATTATACTTTTGACAATGCTGCATATAGTCCCGTTCAGGATAATTACAGGGGCGGCGACTATGTAAGGTTGGATGAATGGACGGTGAGAGCAGATGTCGGCTTCGACCACAGTTTTACCAACAAGAAAGGACATAAACTGACCGGTTCCTTTTTTCTATTTCGCGATGGCGACGCGATGGAGTTTTTCTACACCGACCTGTTTGATAGCAATGGCAATCAAGCCAAGGGACACCGCGCTGAGGAATTTGAATATCGCCTCACTGCTCAGGGAAATCTGGATTACATCAATCCGATCAACGACAGAGGCGGCAAATTTGAAGCCGGATACTATTATTACAGTTATACCGAAGACGGCGATTACAACATCTGGTTTTATAATCCTGACTATACGGGAGACAGCAAATACGGACAAGGATTTGAATACAGGGCTGATTTATATGCTGATTATGTTTTCCGCAGGGATGTTCATGCGTTATATTCCATACTGTCCAATGTTCACGGGCAATTCAGTTATCAGGTCGGTTTGCGGGGCGAATACCGTTACCGGAAATTGGGCAGTGAAGTAGCCAAAGATGCGGCGCACGTGTGGCACGATTTTGATTTGTTCCCTTCCATACATACTGCCTACGAACTGAAAACCGGTGGACGGCTCAATCTGTCATATTCGCGACGTGTTACTCAGCCGCAATTGTTCTTCATGGAGCCTTATGTGGTGTACGTTGATTATTCGACCGCACAATGCGGTAATCCTAAGATTTTGCCGGAATATATCAATTCATACGAATTTACCTACTCCAAAGGATTTGGCGACCATTCCGTGTCGGGAACGCTGTTCCACCGGACGCGGTTCGATAAAATTGAACGCCTGCGCATTCCCTACGAAACGGGCGTGGTGCTTGACTCAATGGCGAACGTGGGCAACGACTACTCAACGGGAGCGGAAGTGGCTACTTCGTTTCAACTGAAAAAATGGTGGAGTTTGGACATCAATGGCAGCCTGTTTGATTACAGAGTCAAAAACGATTTAAAAATAAATGGTACTGACAGACAGAGCCTTAACTGGCAAGTAGCACTCAACAACAATTTTGACATAGGCAAAAGCACTCGCTTGCGGCTCGAAGGGTATTATGTGGGTCCTTCGGTCAGTACGCAGGGACGTGTCAACGAGTTTTGCTACTTCAATCTCTCGGTAAGGCAGCAATTCTTAGATAAGAAGATGACCGCAACGCTCAATTTCCGCGACATCCTTTCCACATCCAAGTACGTGAGAACGGATATGTATTCGCGCACCGGCATACAGCCGCATTATCCTTCTATCATGCTGTCAGTAACCTACCTTTTCAACAATTTCAAGGTGAAAGGCGGCGGCAACGAAAGGGCAGACCACGATATGTTTGAGGGTACGAACCGATAAACGCGCTTATTTATTTTCCGGTCGTTTACCGCGCATTTTCTGCAAGAGTACATTGCGAAACTGAAATTCGGCAACATACATTTTTATCACTTTCTCGTTGGAGAGGATTTTTCTGAAACGCGCATCATACTCGCTGTACAATTCTGCTTCCTGCTTGTTGATAACCACCAGGCGGTCGAGCAGTTTGCCTGCTTCTTTTTCCTGCGGGGCTTCGCCATCCTTCGTGAAACGGTGCATGATGCCGGCTTTTTCTTCAAATAAATCCATCTTCTTCTTGTCCATTTCGTTGTACAGCGCCCAGAATGACTGCGCTTCATCCACCGTCAAACCGATTTTGTCAGTAAAGAAGGCAACGCGCTCAGCCTTAATTTGTTCATTCATTGGACCCGGTCCTTTGCGATGTTGGTGATCGCCTTGCGCTTGTATGTTCAGCGTCATAAAAACGCTCATACACAATAAAATACTTGCAAATTTCTTCATATTGATGATGTTTATGTTTTATTCTTCGTTCATGTTGTGCATGATGCTTTCAATGGGAATGTCCTGTTTTTCAAGAAAACTGATGATTTCCCGCTTCTGCTCGTCTGTGTAACTGATTTCCATGCCTGTTTCGGGTATTTCCATTTCCAAAACAGCCGCCATCAGCGCAGTTTTGTCCAAATTGTAAGCCCAGCAGGCTGCATTTTCATCGCTTGCCGAAATAACAGGAGTATTTTCGCGTTGGTTGGTAAACCAAATGCCTGCAGAGACAACAAAGATGATACATGAAGCCGCCGCAATGTACCTGAAATAGCGGTTCATGTGCACAACCGGCTTCTCTTCCTTACCAATGCGGCTCATGACACGGTCGGTCAGATTGTCAAAATAACCTTCGGGCGTCGTAAAGGGATTGTCCTTGGGCAGGGTGTCAAATAATTCTTCGTTGGTCATATTCGTATCATTTTAATTTTCAAATACTAACACTTTCAAGATATATTTTAATCCTGCTCACCGCGTGATGATAAGACGCTTTGAGCGCACCCACCGAGGTGTTCAATATGGCGGACATCTCTTCATATTTCATTTCGTCAAAATACTTCATGTTAAACACAATTCGCTGTTTATCAGGTAAATTAAGAATGGCTTTCTGCAACTGCAACTGTATCTGGTCGCCCGAAAAATAGGCGTCGTCCTGCAAAGTCGCCAATAGCACGCTGTCCGGATTGTCCAAGTGGGCAAAACCCTTCTGGCGCTTCTGGTTGAGGAAACTGACAGCCTCGTTGGTGGCGATTCTGTACAGCCATGTGGACAAAGCCGATTCCTGCCTGAACCCCGATAATCCCTTCCATGCCTTCTCGAATGTGTTTTGCAACACATCATCCGCATCTTCGTGTACGACTACGATTTTCCGAATATGCCAGTAAAGACGCACCTTGTATTGCTCGACAATGGCAGAAAAACCTTTGTATTTACGGTTTTCGTCTCGAAACATTTCCAACAGGTGTTCATCACTGTGTTCACTCATTCTTTATTGCCTTCTTTAAGTTGGACTGTGGAAATCGAAAAAGGTTTAATTGGGTAGCATCAATTTCCATTCTGCAAAATGTAATTTCATCCAGACGAACAGGCATATCAGCAGTAATGCCGGCAGGAAATTGATAAGTTCCATTTTTTTAATTTTCAGCAGAGACAATCCTAAGCCAATCAGTATGATGCCGCCTACAACGGATATTTCGGTGATGACAGCAGCGGGAATGTCTTTTCCTGCAAGTGATACCAGCAAGGTGATGCCGCCCTGAAAAATCAGCAGCGGAATGAATGAGAAAAGCACGCCTATTCCTAATCCTGATGCCAGCATGATAGATGAAAAGAAGTCCATGAGCGATTTGGTGAGCAGCAAATCCGACGTTTTCCCCAAACCTTCTTCAATTGCCCCAACTATTGTCATCGAGCCGATGCAGAACAGCAGAAACGCAGTGGTGATGCCTTCGGTGAAGCGGTCGTTCTGCGATTTGGTTTTTGCCTTGATAAAATCGCCCATCCGTTCCGTTTTTTCATTCAATTTGAGCATCATACCGATGAATCCGCCCAACACAAGACTCAACACGACCAACAGTGGCGCGGAAATGTCCAACGACATTTTGACGCCCAGCAAAAGGGTGAATAAGCCTACAGCCTGAAAATAAATAGCTTGGTATTTTTCGGGCATATTTTTCTTCAACACTAACCCTATGCTGCTTCCGGCAACTACGGCAACGGCGTTGACCATTGTTCCAATCATGGTTTTTCGTTGAGCGGATTACTCACTGCCGGCAATTTGGTGGTGTTTTGCAGGTTTCTTTTCTCTATTTCCACTTCCTCAATCACCATTGCCTGCGGATAAATCACTGATAAAGGGGCGTTTCCGACCATCATATTTGCCACCTCCACTTGATTGGACGTGCCCAGCGCACGTTTCAGCCGGTTCAATCCGATGCCGGAAAGAGCGCCTGCACGGACGGGGCTTTCGCTGCCATCTGCGGTCTGCACCTTGTACAGCGCCGCGTTTCGTCCGTTGGGCTGGCAACGCATGATATAGGCATACTGCAAACCTTCTTCCTTGGCGGCATTGATAAGTTTTTCCTTCAATTCGGCAGGCGACAGCCCTCGGGCAGTTTCAATGAGCAACACTCCCGGCGTCACCAAACTGGAAATATCCACCGGTTGATAGGTATAAATGCGATTTCCGGTGGGTGTTTTGATTTTTTTCTTCGGCACTCGGTCGCACATCAAACTTCGCAGCATTCCGTTTTCCACTAACAGCAACTCCGATGGTGCAATGCCCTCGGCATCCATCCGGTACGAGCCGATAAGTCGCTGTCCATTGTAACTCTCCATCAGGGGAACGCTCTTTATACTGATGTCTGCCGACAAAATTTTGAGGTGGAGGCGGTCTTCCATTGATTTCTGTATGCCACCACTGTTAATGGGCGTACGGTAGGCAATCAAGCCCGTTTGCTGCGACAGCAAGCTTGCAGTCATTGCCGATGCCAATACTTCTCCCTCCAACATCACCGGTCCGGTGTAACTCTCTTCCATCAACGGCGCAGCAGACAGGGCGAGCAGATTGTTTGCCATTGCATCCACCGCATCCCTTATCTGTTTGGCAGACGGCAGTTCGTCTTTTGAACGTCCGTACCAACTTAGTTTATCGGATAATTCTTCGCCGTCGGCTGATTTGGTGTAGGCGTTCACCACCACCGCAATCAGCCTTACCGGATGTTGCAATTGAGTGCCTTCGCTGTTGAGGCTGTATATATCGCCCGAAAAGATCTCAATTCCTACGTTTGAGCCGTAAATGACGGGGTATTTTTTCAACACAGCCGAACAATCGAGCGCTGTTTTTTTCCAGTATTCCTGCTCAAAATTCATCATCGACGCTGATTGTAGATTGGTTGTTGACTGCAATTGCGTAAAATCAGGCAATTCAAGCACATCCGCAGGCAGATTTTGGCGTTTGATAGCCGCCATCTTGTTGCTGTATGCCTCAATGGCGCGTTTATAAGTCAGATCGGTGAGCAGCCAAAGGCGACGGCGTATTTCGCGGTAGTTGTCGTCAATGGGTGATGAGTCTGTGGCGCTGCCTGTGCGGTAATTGGAGGTTGTATGATTGATATTGGACATTTGGTAGTTGCCCACGAGGGTTTGCACGGACATTGTCCCAAGTTGAAAGTCGTTCACGCCAGTCAATGCGCCCAAGGTAGCCTGTACTTGAAAAATTCTGCCTCGCTGCACTGCATATTGAATAAAAAAAGGCGTTTCCCGCTCGTGAAGTTGCAAACTATCCGTATTTCGCCGGAGTTCATCATTCATAGCTTTGAAAATCACCTGTTCCTTGCCCGTTTGTGCATAAGTAGAACCAAAGCAACACAAAAGACACAGTGCAATCAAAAATGATTTACCGGTACAGATACACATAACTGCGATAGGTTTCGTTTTTTTTATCTTTCCATCCATAGTCCAAGTTATCCCATCCTATGGCTCGCAAAACGTAGTAATAGACACCTTCTGCCGCTTCTTTACCGCCGTTGATGCGCCCATCCCAGCCATTCCAGTAGCGAAGGTCGCCGCCTTTGTACTGATACACTCTTTTGCCGGCTCGCGTGTAGATGGAAATCTCAAACTGCCTGATAGAGGTATTGTCCGGTTTGAAATAATCGTTGATATTGTCGCCATTGGGCGAAAATACATTGCCGACATCCAGTTTTGACGGGTCCACCTTGATTTTCACACTTGATGAATCCTTGCATTGGTACTCGTTGGTTACCAGCAAAACGGCAGAATAGTCTTTGGGAATGGTGTAGATATGCAGCACGGTGTCGGGATGAGGCGGGAAATCGCCGCCGAAACGAAGCGAATCGCCATCGCCAAAGCGCCACACGTACTCTGTTGCGTTGGTGGACTTGTTCTCAAAACGCACGTCCACAGGGGCAGAGTTGGGGTTGCTGTTTGTGCCATCCGCCAATAGTTTGGCTTCCGGAAGGTGCAGAGTGATGACCGAGTGAGGTATGATGGTTTCGTACATGATTTCATCCTGCTGCTCCATGCCAAACTGGTCTTTGGCTGAAAAAGTATATTTCGTGTCCTCGTAGGGCGGCTTATAAATCCTGAAAAACTGCTGATTGCCGTGTTTGCCGATGAATACATAATTGCCGTTGGCAGTGAAAGTCATATCGTTTTCCCAAAGGCTTTTTGCACCGCTGACGGGGTTGTAGTGCGTAAAAGTCAGTAGCACAAAGGGATGACTTGCGTCAATGCGAAAATCGATGCGGTCACAGAATTTGTCGGAAAAATAGACCGCCCCATTGTTATCCTTTTGCAGTTTCAGTTCAAAACCGGGGTTCATACAGATCCATGCCACGAGTGAGTCGCGTTTGTCGCCGGTTATCACTTTTACCATATAGCCGCCTTCGTCAAGGTTGCTCATTTCAGACGAATTGACACCCGAAAAAGTAGCAAAAGCGGTTGTTTCAAATTTTGCAGTTGCATAATCGAAGCGGTACCACTCGTAATTGCTTACAGTATCGGCTACCGTAACAACATGGCTACTGTTTGGCTCTGTGATGGTAAAATCCTCTGTGTCAGGCGTAGTAAGTAGAATATTTGAAATGCTTGTCCGGTAATTGCCCTCGCTCAGCGTGTCAATGCGGCTTTGCGTTACGTTGGTGAAGGTTTTGTAATGCACCCACTCACCGGATGGCGCCTCTTTTTCCCACATAATGGTGGAAGCGGGGCGGTATTGCAGGGATAAATCGCCTTTTTTAGGAGCAGGCTGCTGATTGAATATAAAAATGGTGTCGCGGTGCGGATAATTGTACATAGTGGGCACTTTTCCGTCGGAATAGCGCGCCGTCAATTGCCCATGTACAGGCACAGTTAAGCAACACCCAATCATGAGTGCAAAAATACAGCAAGATCTACTAAACCAACTTTTTCCCAACATCCGACAACAATAAAGTTTATTAAATAATAAACGCACAAATGTGTTTTTTATTGTATTGTCAACTGTCCATTGAATTTAGTTTCCTGTCAGTTCGGTGATGATGTTGCCGGTTGATGCGTTGGGCGGTGAAATGTTGAGGAAATTGGCGATGGTGGGCGCTATGGATGTGATGTCTGTGGGGATGGTAATCTTGTCTCGCTTCACTTTCCAGCCGTACCAGATAAGCGGCACCTGCGTATCGTAGATATACGCAGAATTGTGCGAAGCAGCATTGGCGCTTTTCTCCACCCATCCGGGGTACAAATTAATGAATACATCCCCTGACCGGCGCGGGAAATAACTGTTCTGCATCATTCCACGGAAACCATCCGTAAATTGGTGCGTTTGCAACGCATTGGCGGTAATCGTGTTGGAAACGCCGGTAAACTGAATCATAAACTGTGCTACCGTGTTCTGAAAATCTTCAATTTTCAGTTTGGAATTTTCAATCAGTTCAAAATTCAGGTACAACTGCTGTTCGTGGTACGCCTTAATCCAATCGCCGCTGCCGTGCAGGGCGTTGAGATAACTTCGCAACAGCGACACTGCACTGTTGGTGTTGAAAGCGCCGACAGGAACTTTCGATTCCGCCAGATATCCGATAGTCTGTGCTGCGCCATGATTGGATGTGAGGAATATCAAGGTGTTTTGCTTCCCTGCAAAATCATCCAAAAAAGTGAGAAAATGCTCCAATTCGCGGTCTAATTTCAGAAATGCGTCTTCCAATTCAATGGACATGGTGCCAAAAGCGTTGCCGATGTTTTCGGTAGCGACAAAGGACACGGTGAGCAAGTCGGTAAACTCGTCCTTGCCGAGGTTTTCATTGATAATAGTGGCAATTGCCATGTCTTTGGTAAGCGTATTGCCGAAAGGCGTCTGAGCAAGCAGTTGATAGCGGCTGTTAATGCTCTTTCCTTTGGCTATTTCGGGCAAATTGTATGGAAACACAAAGCGTCCCTCGATACCGGTTTCGTAAGGATTAGCGTCTGTGAGGCATTTAGTGTATTGCTCCACCGGAAAACTGGGTTCCCACGTGCGGGCAAGATAAATATCTGCCAATTTTTTCTTGTTTTCTTCGTTCAACCACTGTGGCAGGTTTTTCATATAATAACTGCTTGACACCCAAACGCCGCTTTCGTTATCAAGCCAGAAAGCACCGTCTGCGATGTGTCCTGCCGGCAAAATTGCCGATACAGGGTTGAGAGATATGCCAAACACCTTGGATTGTCGCATATTGGACAGTTTGATTTCATCGCCGATGGTGCTTGCCATCAAATTGCGCGGCGAAAACTGTCCGGCAGTGAATGAACCGCCAATGGTGGTCATGGTTTCATCATCAACGGCATTTTGTTGCTTGTTAACAACGCGGTCAAACCATTGATTGGCGACAATACCGTGGCTTGCCGGCATCGCTCCGGTGTAAATGGTAGCATAACCGACAGCAGTCTGCGTGAAGAAGTGCTTATAGGCTGCGTTCTGGAAGTAGGTACCCTCATTGATAAGCCGTTTGAAGCCTCCTTCACCGAATTTGTCCCAAAAACGCTGAATATAGTCGCTTCGCATTTGTTCCACCACGATGCCGATGATTAATTTCGGCTGCTCAGAGGGAATACGGGGTGCAGGCTGCGCAGAAATTGCAGTCATACAACTAACAAGATATAAAAAGAAGAGGGGTTTCACTTTAACCCATGAATGGACATGAATTGACACGAATCGTTTTTTAATTTGTTAATACTTAGTTATTTCCGTACTGTTTTTGATAATATTGCTGATACTCGCCGTTCACTACGTTGTCCAACCATTTTTCGTTGGACAAATACCAGTCAACGGTTTTATCAAGCCCTTCCTCGAATTGCAGCGATGGTTTCCATCCCAATTCATGTTGCAACTTTGTTGAGTCGATGGCATAACGCAAGTCGTGTCCGGCGCGGTCTTTCACGAAAGTGATGAGTTTTTCCGATGTGCCGCTCTCGCGGTGCAATTTTTTGTCCATGATGCGGCACAGCAGGCGGATGAGGTCGATGTTCGTCCACTCGTTGTTGCCCCCGATATTGTACGTTTCGCCGTTTTTGCCGTTGTGGAAAATGGTGTCAATGGCGCGGGCATGGTCAAGCACATACAGCCAGTCGCGAACGTTTTCGCCCTTGCCATAGATGGGGATCGGCTTGTTGTTCTTGATATTGTTGATGGACAGAGGAATCAACTTTTCAGGGAAATGGTTCGGACCATAATTATTGGAACAGTTGGACAGCGTTACCGGCAAACCGAAAGTGTGATGACAGGCGCGTACCAGATGGTCGGAACTTGCTTTGGACGCAGAATAGGGGCTGCGCGGATCGTAGGCGGTTGTTTCGGTGAAAAAGCCTTCTGCGCCCAGCGAGCCGTACACTTCATCGGTGGATACATGGTAGAAACGCTTTCCTTCCAAGTCGTTGCCCCAGTTAGTGCGTGCCGCATTCAGTAATGTCACCGTTCCCACAATATTGGTCATAATGAACTCCATTGGATTGCTGATGGAACGGTCAACGTGCGATTCTGCAGCCAGATGTATCACCCCGTCCGGACGGTGCTTGTCGAATACGGACTTGATGGCGGCGGCATCGGTAATGTCTGCCTTTTCAAATATATAATTTGGCAACTTGTCAATGTCAGTCAAATTTTCGAGATTGCCGGCATACGTGAGTTTATCCACGTTCACAATCTTGTAATTCGGGTATTTCGTGACAAAAAGCCGGACAACGTGCGAGCCGATGAAACCTGCGCCACCTGTAACAATAATGGTTTTTTCCATTTTTATATTTTTCACAAAACTACAAAAAAATAAATATTTTGCCAAAATAAATATTTTGGCATTTTTGCCAAACAAATGTTTCGGGTTTCTTTAAAGTCAATCCACTCTGTCATTCAGATATGCGTTGCTTTCCCGTATGCGGGGCTGGTTGGTTTGCGGATCGGTGCTAAGCGTATATTTGGACACAGATTGTTCTGTTTCGACGGGCATTGGAGCTGCTATATTCATCTGACGGCGTTTATAGGCAGGCACGTTTTCCAACATTTCAAGATTGACATTTTCATCTGCCAAAGTCGGGAATGTAAATGGTCTTTCTTCCGTTTCTACTTGTTGGTCAGCATACCCCCAACTTATTTCGGTTTGAACGGAAGTGGCAGGATGATCACGAACATCGCGAACAACATAGCCACCCGGTTTTACTTCACCTGTAGTGGGCGATGGCGGCTGGATGGCGGTTGAATTATTGAGTTCCGGCTTAGGGATAAGCACTTCTTTTTCTTTTGGGGGAATTGGGTGGACTTCTTTAAAATAGGTAGCCACAATGGTCACACAGACAGCATCGCCAAGTTTTTCGTCTATGGCTGTGCCCCAAATCAGGTTTGCGTTACGCGCCGTAGCGGTGACATAATCAAATATTTCGGATGCTTCATCCATGGTGATTTCGGATTCACCCGTTCCTGACGAAATGTTGAGCAAGATACGTCCGGCGCCGCTAATATCGCTACTATTGAGCAAGGGCGAAGTGATTGCGGCTTCTACGCTCTGGCGGGCACGATTTTCACCGGATGCTTTGGCAGCCCCCATCACTGTGATGCCACCTTTGGTCATAATGGTACGCACATCGGCAAAGTCAACGTTGATAACGCCCGGATGGGTAATCAATTCTGCTATGCCTTTGGCGGCAGTGGTCAGCACATCATCGGCTTTTGCAAAGGCATCGGATATTTTCTGATTACCGTATATCTCGCGTATTTTTTCATTATCAATTACTAACAGTGAATCTACATGACCGTCTAATTCGTTGATGCCGTCAACAGCCTGTTTGTGGCGTATGGGACCCTCGAAACGGAAGGGAATAGTGACAATCGCTACGGTGAGAATACCCATTTCTTTGGCAATGCGGGCAATCACCGGCGCTGCACCCGTACCGGTGCCACCGCCCATTCCGGCGGTTATAAACACCATTTTGGTGCCGGTGTTAAGCATTTCGCGTATTTCATCCTCCGACTCCAAAGCGGCTGCCCGCCCTTCTTCCGGTTTACCACCTGCGCCCAAGCCTTCTGTACGTCCGCTGCCTAAGCGTATTTTCGTCGGGACGGGGCTTTTGCTCAGGGCTTGCTCATCGGTATTGCAGATGATAAAATTCACATTGTGAATCCCTTGCTGGTACATATAGCTCACAGCGTTGCCGCCGCCGCCGCCTACACCTATCACTTTGATAATGGAAGTTTGAACTTCTCCCCATGCTACTTCTATAACGTCTTTATCTTCAAATGGTTTCATTTCGCTTCGATTTTGGTGTCCATTTTACTTTCTACTGCTTCGTCTTCTTCAAAAAATTTAGTTACCGAATCCCACAGATTCGGTATTTTACGCGAAGGTTTTATCTTCTGCTCGTTTGCCTTTTTTTCGTTCGCTTTTTTTGCCGCTGCCGCTTCTTCTGTTGTATTGTCTATTCCTATTTCTACATTTTCGGTGACAGTCGGTGTGTCCCACCCATGTTCGTCCATATATTCCAAGCCTTTGATGAGCAAACCGACGCCGGTGGCATAATTCGGTTCGTTGACTGACTCTGAATCGCCTGCCAGATGTGCTCCCGGGTAGCCGATACGGATGGGTTTGCCGGTACGAAACTGGAATAATTGCACTAAATGTTTCAACATTGCGCCACCGCCGGTGATGACAATACCTGAACCTAATTTATCGCCAAAGTTTGAGTTTTCGATATGGAACATCACTGCATCAATGATTTCATCCATTCTTGCCTGAATGATGTTGGCTAAGGTTAAGAACGATATTTCTTTGGGCGAATGTCCGGGAACACTGGGCGGTATTACTACTACCTTGTTTTCATCGGCTTTATCGCTCAACGCCATGCCAAATTGTACTTTCACGTCTTCGGCAACTTGCTCGCTCAATCCGCAGGCAGTCTTTATATCGCTGGTCACGATGTTCCCTCCGCAAGGAATAACGGCAGTATGGCGTAGCACATTGTCGTAAAATATAGCCACATCGCTGGTGCCGCCGCCAATATCTACCAATGCAACGCCTGTTTCCTTTTCCACATCGTAAAGAACGGCTTCCGACGATGCCAAGGGTTCAAGAACAATCTCCTTGATGTTCAACCCCGCTTTTTGGACGCATTTGCGGATTCTTTTGAGCGAATCCACATTGCCTACTACCATGCTGAAATTTCCGTCCAATTTTTTGCCTATCATGCCAATCGGATCGGATACAATATCTGCGATTTCTCCATCCACGAAATATCCTTGTGGAAGCACATGCAGGATTTCTTCGCCCTGTTTGAGCGCTATTTTGGCGGCATCGTTTTTCAAACGGTTCACTTCTTCTGCGGTAATACCATCTTCGTTGTGGTCGCGGATTATGTTGGTGCGGCTTTTCAGCATGCGAATGTGCTGCCCTACTACGCCTACAAAGACGTCAGATATTTTAAGTCCCGAACGTTTTTGCAAGTCAGCCACCGAATTGCTTACCACAACGGCTGCCTGTTCAGGATTCAACACTTCACCCCGGCGAATACCCTTGGAATCTAAACGTGAAAACGAAATCACTTCTAATTTGTTGTTTTCATTTCGTTTACCTAAAAGGGTAACAATTTTGGTGGTGCCCACATCAATTGCGGCTACATACTTGTCTTTCATACTATTACAAATATTATTGTTTTGTTAAAATTATATTAATTATTTTGTTTTAAAATCAATTGAATCACATTAATTTATCAACAATTTGTGTTGATAAGCGTTTTTGGGCAACATCAACGTTGGGTGCAGACAATTTGGTTGTTGTATTTCAGGTTGATAATCTGATACTTATTCCATCCGCTCACATTAAAGCCGTTGCGATATAAGGTTTCGAGTTTGGTGAATTTTTCTTCAAAGTTTTCACCTTTTCCAAAAATAATGATATGCGAGCCAACCAACGGAATCAATTCAATATCGCCGTCAGCATTGACGTAAATTTGCTCTATCTGCGCATTCCACAACTCATTGTCTCTTATCCACACTGCCAAGTCGAACAATTCGCGAAGGATCTTCCGATTTTTGTCCGTTTCAGGCAATTCTTTCAGATCAAATTCTTTCTTTTCCGGTGCACGCTGGTCAATGTGACCGTTTGCCACAAGAACACGCACGCTATAATTGCGATTGTGCCGTATGGCATGTCCTGTTTCATCTAAATAATAACTTTCTCCGTAGCGATTGATGATACGCAACACCGGTATTCGCTGCAATATGTCAACATGCAGCGTACCATCTACTGTTTTATAGGCTTCGGCGCGATAGACAGCCTGATTTTGAAGTAAACGCTCTTCAACTCGTGCTGTATTGATGCTATCCAACTGTTTTCCGCGTACTTTTTTCTGCGGATTCTCTACTATCCGCCGTATGTCGTCCGTTGTGACAAAATGTATCCGCAAACTGTCGAGAATACTCACTTTCACGCTTGTACATATCGTTTCGCCACGCCGTGTCGAGACAAAACTCAGAGCGACAAAGTAGTACGCTATCAGCGCAAGCCAAAAAAGGATATTCAGGATTTTTTTCATGACTGTTTTAATAACGTCTCAATGGGCGATACGAGGGTGTCAATGTCGCCTGCGCCCATCGTTAGCAGCACATCAGGACGACGATCGGCCAAAATGCTTATGACATCGGCTTTACGACATATCTGTCTGTCAGGAATGGTCACTTTGTCAAAGATAATTTGCGAAGTAATGCCCGAAATCGGCTCCTCTCTCGCGGGGTAGATGTCGAGCAAAATGAGTTCGTCCAGCATACTGAGGCTCTTGGCAAAACCGTCCGCAAAATCGCGGGTGCGGGTGTATAAATGCGGCTGAAAGACGCCGGTTATACGCCTTTTGGGATACATCATACGCACAGATTCAATGGTGAAGCGCAATTCTTCGGGATGATGTCCGTAGTCATCAATATATACAGTATCGGTGTTTTTTATGCGATAGTCCATCCGCCGCTGCACGCCTGCAAAGGAAGACAAGGCGCGGGCTGTCTTCTCCGCATCCGCACCTGCCAGCAACGACGCTGCCATGGCTGCTATGCTGTTCTCCACATTTACCAATCCCGGAATGCCTAATTGCACGTCTTTCAAGAGTTTATCCGGTATCTGAACATCGAACATATAGTGACTATCGTGTATTCGGATGTTGGCTGCGTGAAAATCAGCCTGTGGATCGTCCAGTGAATAGGTGTATTTACGGACTTTCGCAGGAGCATTGATTTCCAAACCGTACTTGGCGAGAAGATACCCGCCCTGCTTTGTTTGTGCTACAAATTGCCCGAAAGCCTTTTTCAGTTCCTCGTGTGTACCGTAAATGTCAAGATGGTCGGCGTCCATAGCCGTTACCACCGCTATTTGCGGGTGCAGATGCAGAAACGAGCGGTCGTATTCGTCAGCTTCGGCAACAACCAATGCGCTGTCCTCTTGCAGCAGCAGGTTGGTACCGTAGTTCTTGGATATGCCGCCGAGAAAAGCGTCGCAACCCACGCCCGTTTCGGTGAGAATATGCGCCGTCATTGTGGAAACGCTTGTTTTACCATGCGTTCCAGATACGGCGATGGTTTCTTTGGCTTCAGAAATGATACCTAATACCTCAGAACGTTTCATCAGGCGATAACCCTTGTCGCGAAACCAGTTCATCTCGCTGTGCGACGCGGGTACGGCAGGGGTATAGACCACCAGCGTGCCGTTTTTGTCGCTCTTGAATGAGTCGGGTATGGCGGTTATGTCATCCCTGTAATGCACCGGAATACCTTCCGCAATCAAAGCCTGCGTGAGAGGCGTTTCCGTACGGTCGTAGCCGCACAATTCGCTGCCTTTGGCTTTGAAATATCGCGCCAAAGCGCTCATACCAATGCCTCCGATGCCTATAAAATAATATTTATTCATTTGATATAGATTCTAATCATAAATGCAGTGCAACGTAATGTTACGTTGCAACACAATGCTGCGTCTCATATTTATTTCCGGTTTCTTTATTACATCCAAATCATTTTTACCGTCATGTTTTTTTATAATCGGTTCGTTTTTTTCTTTTTCCCGCTTTTTCCTTTTTCGGGTTTTACGATCTTCTTCTGCCTGATAATATTGTCGTGTACCGCTGAACCCTGCTTTTAGACAGAGTTGGTTAATGCGTAAACCTCTGTTTTCCGGTAGCGACTGTAGTCGTCTGAGCTCTGCAATCCGCCACAAGTCCAAAAATTGATTGAAGTTTCTCCCGAATCTCTTTTTGGTAAATGAAGAAATCGCACCCCGACTTACTCTTAACTGTTTTTCGAGG
>JAITTD010000081.1 GCA_031287245.1 Bacteroidales bacterium | reverse complement strand
GGCGCCCATACCGCACCGCACCAGTATTTACCGTCTGAAGAGTAGGCTTTTTCGTCCGCAGACAGGGTGGGTACAGGATATGTACGGCCAAAAGTGGCTGTATCCTGCAAATGACGGCTCAATTCTTCGGCTTGTTGCGCGGAGGCTACCCCGCCTATCAGTGGCCAAAAACCCGCAATGGTCTTGATGGGGCACTGTTCTTCTTTCACATTCAGGTCGAAATAAAACCGGCTTTGGCTGTTCCACATTTTCCGGTTGATCATTTTCGCCAAATCATCGGCTTCTTGGGTATAGTGCTTTTGTTTATCCTTTTTACCCAATACACCGGCGATATCGGCCAAATTGCGGGCAAAAAGCGCCATTTCGGAAGAAATATCGATCCCGGTTCCGCCGCCGTCTAACCAAGGGTTGCGGGATGAATTATCCATACTTCCCCAGTCGGTGGCGTACAAGCCGTTTCCTTGACGGATGTATTTCTGTAAAGCCTCGTAATATTTGACCAAAGGCTCCCATATCAAGTTGAGCCGGTCTTTGTTGCCGGTAATTTTGTAACTTTCCCATTCCGCCCAGGCAAGAATCGGATGATTCATCGCATCCAGAGTGTTATACGGATTGGGCGAAGGAATGTCGCGTCCGATGTATTGAAACGGGAGGCTTTCTTGTCGCTTTGTTTGTCCGTAATAATAACCCCAACGGCTGGAAAGCGGCTTGTCTTCCGAATTTACCCATTCTTTGTAATCTTTTCCGGTGCTGCGGTTGATTTCACGGCAGATTTCGCCCGAAGCATACTGTTTGCAGTAGAAATTATCCAAGCCTTCGATGCTCTTGACCATCGGATGCGCATAGTTGGTAAACATGGTAATGAAACTGCCGTCCCAGAGAAACATATTGGCATTGAAAGCCGCATCGAAGTAAGGCGATACGAATCCGCTGCCTTCCGCCGGTTCGTATAAATGGTCAAACGCCAACTCCCAGGCTTTCCACCAAACGTCTATCCACAACGGGTTTTCGTCGTAAACCGGCTGCGGCAAGTCTTGTTTGATTTGCTGATAAGTCGGCAACGGTGATTGTTTGTTGTAACTTTTTTTGGCAAAATACATGCCCTGTCCTTCCGGCGGATGTTGTCCCGAACACACTCCGAATATCAGCCCAAGCGCCATTCCTGTCAAAACAGCGGATAAAATTATTGATTTTGCTCTTTCAGAGCGGTTTATACTCCCTAAAATGATCATCCGAACACGACATTAGAAATAAACAAAAACGACAATTTGAAATGCACCTCTTTTGTTACTTGCAGGACAGAAGAATTAAAAGTATGAAAAAACAAATTCGTCCATCGGCATATCTTCTCGTGGACGTTCTTTGACAAGTTGTTGCACCGATTCAAACGTTTTTAATATCAGTTGATAATCCGCATCGTTGGTGTTGCGAAAAATCACTTTGCCACAACGTTGTGTTCCTCCCGCTTCTTTTGATAACGGGGCAAGCAGGAATGAATTGTTTTGCGGATTTTCAAATCTTGTATAAAACTCGCGCGGGATGCCCGTTGAATGACATTCCGCACATCGCCGCTTTGAAACATCCGCCAAAGCAGCGTCCAGTTCCGTCGGATAAATTCGGCGGCAACCAAGTTGATCATTATGATTCGATGCGCTTGTCGGATAATATGGAACATTCAAATCGATCCACAAATAAATCCGTTCGCGATCACTTTGCGCAACATCAATCCGTTTGTTGCCCGCTTTATCGGGATGTCCGTTTCGCAAAATCTCCGACAACTTACTCGCGGGACTGCCCCAACGTTTCGGTTCCACTTCCGTCGTGTTCCACTCCGCTCCGTTTATCGTCCAAATCCAACTTGTGTAAGGATTCGTTCCTTCTTTACGGCTGTCACGCGGAACTCCATTCTGCCGCCAATCCTTTTCGCCAAGTGTTCCTTTGCGGGCAAGATGATCGTAAGAGACATTGAAAAAGTCAGTGTAATCGCCAGAAAGATCAACGTTGCCGCTTTTTTGATGTGCGTTATGACAATCCATACAGTTTCTATTCAAAACCGGCTGTACTACTTCCCTGTATGAAAAACCTTTCACATCCCAAGCCGGTTTCTGCAATTCCTGAACGGCTGCCATATTGGTAGAGTTGTGGATAACACGGTTGAGCGTTTGCGTGTTGTTCATCGTGCGGCGAGCATTGTTCGGGATTTGCGTATTCCGGTCAATATGACAACCTATACAGCCTTGAATCTCGCCCGGCATCAGATGCGTGAATGTCCGCATTCGTTGGACGGCGCGTCCTTCACCGTCGAGAGCCATGAAATAAATCGGCACTTCGCTGGGCACTTCAAACGTTGCCGAACCGTCCGGCGCAACATCGGCAAAGCCCCACACTTTTTTCGGAGCATAAGTCGCTCCGCACGATACAATCGGAAATTGAAAACCGAATATCATCAAATCTTCCTGTTGACCTGCTGCGCCGTTCGGATGCGGACGCACAAGCGGTGCATAAACCGGTTTTTCTATTTCCTGAATCACCGCAATCCGCTTGACTTCACCGCGTTTCACGGTTGGTTCCAAACCGCGATAAACATCTTGCATCGTAACAATACCCCAGTTGCCGGAAACTCTGCCGTCTTCGGGCAAAACGACAGCCTCGTTGATGGTGGATGACTTGACAACAGGGGGAACGGGGTAGGAGCGTATCGGCTGCACGCTATAATATCCGTCGTTCGTTTTTTGATTTTTCGACAAGAGTGTTGCACCATGTCCGTCCATCGTTCTGATTTGGATATCGCCGCCTTTTGTCACAAGATAAGTGTTCTCGTTCAACGCAAACGGTTTTTCATATTGACCGGAAAGTTCATTGCCGTGACACCACGTCCCATCACGGTAAATATCAACTTCCGGCGTTGTGTTTTTAACTCCATCCAAAGAATTGGGTCCGAAACGTGTATCAATCTGAACAATTCCGCCCATCGGCGAACCGTTATGATTGGTTGCCAGCGTCATTATTTTCTGCGAGTTAGGAATGGCATTCGCGTCCATAAATGTGCTTGGAGCATTGATTCTGTTACCAAAATAGCCGGACAAATTTGTGCCGTCGGGACTGATTGTCCAAAGCGACTGAATTGGAATGGCACATTTGTCAACATATTCCCAGCGTGTGTAAATGATTCGTCCGTCGTTCAATACAGATGGCGTGAAATCCATCAGATAATTTGCAGACAGCCGTTTGGCATTTGATCCGTCGCGGTCCATCCGGTAAAGTACCGGAGAGGTTACAACCCAACAATATGCATACGCCGGTTTGCGGTCGGAAATGAAAGCGATTCCGCCGTCCGGCAGCCAACAAGCGTTTAAGTTGTTGTATGCCGAGTTGGTGATTTGTCGTAAATCGCTGCCGTCAATTTTGACTGTCCATATTTGGTAATTTTCATCGGGGTTGGCGCATTGGCTGATGTCGCCGATGTGATTGGCGGCGTTGTAGAAAAACCGTCCGTTTTTTTTCCAGGAAAAAACAATGTCTTGCCCGTTCCAGTGCAAGTCGGCATCAAGAATCATTCCGTCACCGGCATCAACAATTTTTTCCAGTGTGCCGCCGTCTTCGTTCGGCGAGAAAATGCAAAGTCCGCCGCCCGGTTTGAAACCTTCTACGTGATAGGTATAAACATGTGAAGTTTGCAGCGCTTTCCGTTCCACGACGAGCAAGTCTTTGAAACCGTAATGGTTGTTCAATAAATCATCAACGAGTTGCTGTTCGGCGGCGTTGCGCTTTTCATCAGGGAATTGCGCAGATTCCACTGCCAAAGCAACTGTAAACAAAAAAACGAATATAAAAGAAAACTTTTTCATCACCCATTTTATTTTTTGTTATCAACATCACTTTTCGGTTATTGGTACAACTCTGCCAGTTTGTTTTTCAAATCTTCGCCGGTGAGATTTTTTCCAACAATAACGCCATCTTTGTCCAAAAGAAAATTGGACGGTATCGCCCGCACTCCGTATAATTTTGCGGCTGCGCTGTTCCAGTATTGCAGGTCGGATACGTGAGTCCATGTAAGATGGTCTTCTTCTATGCCTTTCAGCCAGCGTTCTTTCGACTTGTCCAAAGAAACGCCCAATACGGTGAAGCCTTTGTCTTTATACTGGTTGTAGAGCGCCACAACATTCGGATTTTCCGCACGGCATGGCGGACACCACGATGCCCAAAAATCAAGCAAAATGTAACTTTTGCCATACAAATCCGACAATTTTACGGGATCTCCGGTTGTATTGGTTTCTGTGAAATCGGGGGCTGTTTTGCCGATGGTCACATTTTCGTAAATACCTGCCAACTCATTGATCATCTTCACATATTGAGTGTTCTGCAAAGAGGTATCTAACAGCGACACATGATGCCGCAGTTCATCAGCGCTCAGTCTGTACGAGAAAAAGCGATATAACACATAAGCAGACACTAAGGATGTCGGATGCAGGGTGATGTATTCCTCAATATTTAAGTCATCGCAGTTCGATTTAATTTGATCGAACTGTTCTTGAAGCAGCGAACCGCTGACCACCGTTTTTTGAGCGTTGACCGTATCCAACTGAACTGTCAAGGGGTTTCCGTCCACGAAAATCATACAGGGCGACTTTTTCCCGTATGACAAACCGTATATTTCCGGCGTTTCAACGTTCGTTTTCACAACAAACGCGCCTTTCACAATCTCTGCCGAGTCGATTATCTGAAACATTTTGTTGTTGAACTTGTGCAGATACACTTTCCCGGCTGCAACGCCCTCTACCGTTCCGTTGATGGACAGGTTATAACTGTTGCATCCAAATGCCGAAGCCGCCATGGCTGAAATTAAAAATACCTTTTTCATCTCTTCTTGTTTATTTAAGTTTCGCAAAAGTAATTAAAAAAATGTTTAAAATCAATTAAAAAATTTCCAGGCTACATCTTTTTTTGAGGTGCTATCGGCCCTTCGGGCTGGAGTTTAAAGTTTCGGGTTTTAAGTTTAAAGTTTCGTGTTTTGAGTTCGAAACACGAAACACGAAACACGAAACACGAAACACGAAACACGAAACACGAAACACGAAACACGAAACACGAAACACGAACGCTTCGCTCGCCTGCGGTTATGAAAATCAAGCCCTTCGGGCATCTCCTCAAAAAAAGATTTAGCCAATTTCCAAGTGCGGCATCTCAAAAATCAATGGAGACCATTACTCCGTCAGGGTCGTTTTCAAACTTCACCAAACAGGTTTTGGAGGTGTTATCCCAAATGCTTCCGGCTGTTGCAAGGGGTTCGCCCGCCTTATTCATTATCTTTACCTTCTTGGGTTGCTTGGGCAGATAGACACGGCTGACGTTATTCGTATTCGCCGGGCTTTTCGCTACAAACGAATAGGAATTTTTTCGTATCACTTCATCGTATATTCTCGAAGCGCCGCACAATACCGCTGGCTTACTTTTGTCGGCAATCTTGGCGACGTCATACAGGTAAGCCTGCTCGTCGGGCTGAATGGTTTTGGTCTGCAACACCGGCAACTCAGGGTCGAACAGGTCAACAAACAAGCCTTTTAGCACTAATGGTTCGGATGAAACACTTTCATCCACAACGGAGGCGATGATGTAAGGTCCGCGTTCGAGGTAAAAGTTGTTTTTCGTTTCCAATGTGCCGGTGTTGGGCGCTGTTTCGTAAGCTTTCTTTACGATAGAGAAATACGTTCCGTCATTGTCTTTTTCCAGCACATAAGTCTTAGGTTCTGTACGAAGCACATATACTTTTCCTTTGCCGCAAGGGTATTCGCCGGTTTTTGGGGCGGAGGCTAATCCCAATAATTCAAACAGGTGGTCGGAGGGCGCTTTATATGCATTGCCGTTGGTGTTCCACCATTCCATCGTTGTTTGATAAGGGTCAACATCTTCGCCGCAATAGACCAGCACGCCGCCCTCTTCTTTCACCCATCGGGCGATATTTTTATGATAATCGGGGTTCATCGGTTTCATGTTTGAGTATGACATGACCAACACTTTCAATTCTTTCCATGTATTCGGGTATCCGGTGTTTTCAATGTGTACGGTGCTGACCGGAATGCCTCGTTTCAATAACGGAAGCGTTTGCCCGTAGAAGTTGGAAAACTGCGGATCATCGTATCCGGCATGTATCGGGAAGCGTTGAAACATCAGCGAATTGGACATCAATACCCCAATCCCCTGCGAACCATTCACCTTGTTGTCCGAGAGGGGCATATCATTCAAGGTATTGATCATTACCTGCATCCGGGTAGAATAAAAACGCGGTATCTTCGCTTTTTCGTTGCTGTTAGCGCTTATATTGTAAAGTCCCTCGTAAATCCGGTCGGGCCAAGGCATCACTTCGTAGTCGGCTATCATCGGGTAGAGAAGTTGGGCGGTGAAAGTTGCCTGATAATTTTTCTTGTAATCCTCCCAGTCGCGGGGTCGGTCTTCGATAGGGTCAGTCAGGAAAAACATCTTCCGTCCCGTCGGTCGTGTCATGGATTCCATAGAGCCATATTCGAGAAAAGCATTCTCAAACACACGTTCTTTCCGCAGACCGTTGAAATAAGTTGTTTCGCGCGATGTACCCGTCCACACTTGTGCAATGTATCCGTCCACACAAGGGAGCGAGGCCAAACTGGCTTCGGGACTGACAATTTGCCACGAGGTATAGTTGATTAACGTATGAGTTGGCACATAACAACGCACATCCAAACCTTTGCTTTTACCATATTCTTTGGCATACGTGAAGACTTCCTGTAGCGCCCTGTAATACAGGTGGTATTTCAGTTTGTTGGCTAAGTATGTATTTTCGGGTGATTCGTGTTGCGGACGCCACGGAAATCCGTAATATTCCTGCCATTCACGTTTGAAGGCTTCGCTATAACCGCCCCGCATCCAAAATTCGGGTTCTTCCATGTAAATAGCGTTTATACCGGCGTCAATCGCCCGCTTCACGTGTACCTCCTTCATGTAGCGGAGGTAGTTTTGGGAAGGCACGATGTAGGGTACCATTCGCCCGTGCCAGATAGTGTCGCCTTGAGCGGTCACCTGACCCTCATCCAAATGCCGTTTACCGTCCCACTTGCCGGTGAAATAGTCCTGATACCCTCCCCAAGCGATTCCGGTCATAAAGTGTGTGGTATAACCCCGGTCGCGCCACGACTGCACACGTTGTTCAAACGTCATATCAGACCTGTCGTTGGCGCCGTAAACGATAGCCACATCGGCTCTGACGTCGGTCACCGGCTTCCATTGGCTGCCGGTCTGAAACACTGTTTTCTCATGCCTTTTCTCCGGAGTTTCCTTGGCTGTTTGAGCATTGCATCCTGTGATACTGCAACACAAGAGCGATATACAAAAAATATACTTCTTCATATTGATTATAAAAGTGAATAATAATAAACAGTTTGTTCGTGTGAAAAATTCTACATGCGCCTCGTTGCGCAGGTCTTTCAGATGAATACGAATGATTGAATTTTCCATAGCGTTTTATTTATTAATTGAATTGAAAATTTTTGCGTCCCTTGATAAGTGAAAGTAGCAGCGAGGGGTCGATGCGACTTTCATTTGACAGATGAA
>JAITTD010000282.1 GCA_031287245.1 Bacteroidales bacterium | reverse complement strand
AAACAAAAACGACCATTTGAAATGCACCCGAATTTTATACCGTATCACAACTTATCACTATTGTATCACAACCGTATCACAATGTATTTTCATGGTGCAGAACCATTTTTTCATGGTGCAGAATGACTTTTTCATGGTGCAGAACCATTTTTCCATGGTCAATTGTCAACTGTCAATTGTCAACTGTCAACTGTCAATTGTCAACTGTCAATTGTCAATTGTCAACTGTCAATTGCTAACGATGTTCAGCCGTTCCCACAGCCAGCGTGGAATCAGTTTCCAAAAAAAGACCAAACAGGCATAGCGTCTGTCAATAATTGCCACCCGTTTTTTGTGGTACAGGGCTTTCACGATTTGCGCCGCTACCTGTTCCGGTTGCATTAATAAAGGGTATTTATTGTTGTCGTTCAACAAAGCGGTTTTTACAAAACCAGGGCGAATATCGGTAAACCGGATATTAATCTTTTCGATATGCGCCAATTGCGCCAAAGCGTCGATATAGGTGTTCTGAAACCTTTTAGTGGCAGAGTATGCAGGCGCTACGCCCAAGCCTTTTGTTCCGGCAATGGAACTGATAACAGCAATATGCCCGCCATCGTGGGCTTTGAAATAGCGAAAAGCAGCCGTCACCATGCGAATAAAGCCTGTGACATTGGTTTCGGCAGTTTGTAACTCTACTTCCGGTGCTAAATCAACATTCTGACGACCAATGCCCGAAGCCAGAAAAAACAAGTCCATCCCGCCGTTTTGTTCCATCAAATCGTCCAAACGCCGGTCTGCATCCTCGTGAGTGACGTCCAACACCTGAATGGCGATGTTGTGATGGGGAAAAAGTTGTTGAAAAGCCTGCAATTCCTTTTCCCGCCTGCCGGCAATGCCTAATTGCCAGCCATCAGCCAGCAATTTTTTGGCTACCTCCTGCCCTATTCCCGATGTGGCGCCTATAATTATTGCGTGTTTCATATTGATGTTCATAAATTATCCCAACAGCTTATCCACCAGTTGATGAATGATTCCCATATAAAGTAAAAAGCCTACCACAACTAAGATTGAGCATACGATCCTGATAATTCTCAATTTTCTTTTGTTAAAAGTTCGTTTTTTGCTTTGTTCAATCCTGACAATCATTGCATTTCCTGCGTCCAATCCGGGTAATGGTATCAAGTTGATTAATCCGACCATCAACGAATTGAGCGCGAATAACTGCAACCGGTCAATAAAATTATTGATATTCACAGATATAAATCCACCCAAACGTTCTGGTTTTTGCGGCATAACGAGATATTTTATTGCTTTGAACATTTGCTCGAAAGTGATAACAACATTTTTAAAACCTCTTCTTTTTTCGGTGTAAATCAAACAATTAGAAGATATATCCACTATAGAGTCGGGACATAACTTAGGTGTGAAGAAAATTTTATGGTCTATGAAAATTTGGGGATTGTCGATGAGAGCAAATCTTTCCGCTTTGTCGCTAATACTTATCAAAATAGTATCTGGATCTCGTTTTACCAGCACTTGCGAGGCTTCATACTGCATAATTTTTGGGACATTGTCTGAGAAATATTCAATATTTTCGCCATTGATTGAAATAATCTTATCTCCATCCCTAAATCCGATTTCTTTCGCTAATTCACTGCATCGAATACCATAGATTGCATTTTCATTTAAAAGATACCGGTCTTTAGTCATAAAGGTCGTAAGCAAAACGATAAAAACAGCCAATCCGAAATTCATCAGCACTCCGCCCATTTCAAAGAAATATCGGTTTCGGCCAAATGTTGTCCGAGGTTTTTCTTTGCTAAGCCACCACTGCAAATAATGCCCAATCTTATGAAAAATCAATGCTTCTATCATCCCAAACTACTTCGCTTACAACGTATCACTATTGTATCACAACATATCACTATTGTATCACAACGTATCACCATTGTCTCACAACCGTATAACAACGTATAACAACGTATAACAACGTATAACAACGTATAACAACCGTATAACCTGTATTTTACACCGTCTGTATCAGTATCTCCAAAATCTTCTTTCCGGCTGTTGATACGGAAGTGCCGGGACCGAAGATGGCTACCACGCCTGCGTCGTAGAGGAACTGATAATCCTGTGCGGGAATCACGCCGCCTGCGATAACCATGATGTCCTCGCGACCGAGTTTTTTCAACTCGTCAATCACTTGCGGCACTAATGTTTTGTGACCTGCTGCCAACGACGATACGCCCAACACGTGCACGTCGTTTTCGACGGCTTGTTTGGCGGCTTCGGCGGGCGTTTGGAACAGCGGACCCATATCAACATCGAAACCGAGATCGGCGTAACCGGTGGCTACTACTTTGGCGCCGCGATCGTGCCCGTCCTGTCCCATTTTGGCGACCATGATGCGGGGTTGGCGTCCTGCTTTCTTGGCAAACCGGTCTGCCAGCGCTTTGGCTTCTTTAAATTCGGGGTCTTCCTGGCTCTCAGCGGAATATACCCCTGAAATAGTACGTATCACTGCTTTATATCTTCCTGAAACATTTTCAATTGCATCTGAAATCTCACCCAACGATGCCCGTTTTGCAGCGGCTTCCACGCTCAGTGCGAGCAGGTTGCCCTTGCCTGAACGTGCCGATTCGGTGATGGCTTCCAAGGCGGCTTTTACCTCGGCGTTGTTGCGGTTGGCACGCAAAGCGGTCAGGCGCTCAATCTGCTGACGGCGCACTGCGGTGTTATCCACTTCGAGCGTTTCGAGCGGGTCTTCCTTGTCAAGGCGGTATTTGTTGACCCCCACGATAGTGTCCTTGCCCGAATCAATACGCGCCTGTTTGCGGGCGGCTGCTTCCTCAATACGCATCTTGGGGATGCCGCTTTCGATGGCTTTTGCCATACCGCCGAGTTTTTCCACCTCCTCAATCAGCAGCCATGCCTTTTGCGCGAGGTCATGGGTAAGCGATTCCACATAGTACGAGCCTGCCCAAGGGTCAACGCTGCGGCATACATTGGTTTCTTCCTGAATGTAAATCTGCGTGTTGCGGGCAATACGCGCCGAAAAGTCCGTTGGCAGGGCGATGGCTTCATCGAGGGCGTTGGTGTGCAGAGACTGGGTGTGTCCCAGCGCGGCAGCCATCGCCTCAATGCAGGTACGGGTCACGTTGTTGTACGGGTCTTGCTCGGTGAGGCTCCATCCGGAAGTTTGGCAGTGCGTGCGCAACGCCAGCGATTTTTGGTTTTTGGGGTTGAACTGGTTGACGATTTTCGCCCAAATCATACGTGCAGCACGCATTTTGGCGATTTCCATAAAATGGTTCATACCAATCGCCCAGAAAAACGAGAGGCGCGGCGCGAAACTGTC
>JAITTD010000262.1 GCA_031287245.1 Bacteroidales bacterium | reverse complement strand
GTCCCTGCGGGACTTGGGGTGCGTATTGTTCTGTCCGTATGCTGAAGCATACGGTTAATAAAGTGCTGTCCTTGCAGGACAAAATTTCGAGGACAATTATGAATTATGAACTCGAAACTTCAAACCCGAAACTCGAAACCCGAAACTCACCAAAAGCGGTAAAAATGATGTACCGGTCCGTGTCCTTTGCCTGTATGATAGGCAACGCCTGTCAGGATTGCCTGCTTGAGGTATTCTTTGGCGCGTGTAACGGCTTCCGTCAGCGGGAGTTGGTGCGCCAGATAGGACGCCACAGCCGACGACAGCGTGCATCCCGTGCCGTGGGTGTTGGGTGTGTGAATGCGTTGGGAGGGAAGTTCAACAATTTTGTCCTCTTCGGCATTGTAGAAAATGTCCGTCAGCAGGTCGTCGGACAGATGACCGGCTTTCAGCAGCACCGATGTGCGGCGGTTGAGTGATAATGCCTTTGCTGCCTTCACGAAATCAGAGGCTGTCACCTCGCTGCCAAGCAATATCGCTGCTTCGGGAAGGTTGGGTGTGATCACTCTGGCGATGGGTATCAACCATTCTTTCAAACTGTCGATGGCGTCCGTTTGCAGCAGTTTGTCGCCGGAAGTAGCCACCATGACAGGGTCGAGCACGATGTTGCGCAGGGAATAGGCGCTAAGTGTGTTTTTCACCGCACGAATCAGTTCTGCAGAATGCAACATCCCTATTTTCACGGCGTCGGCGCCAATGTCGTCAAGTACAGAGCGGATTTGCCCCTGCACGAAGTTTGCCGGCACCGGATGTACTCCAAAAACGCCGGTAGTGTTCTCGTCCACCACTGCCGTTATCGCCGACATGGCATAACAGCCGCAGGCTGACATCGTTTTCAGGTCGGCTTGTATTCCGGCGCCTCCGCTCGGGTCGCTGCCTGCAATTGTCAACACTCTTTTGTACTGCATCGTGCATCGTTAATGTGTATAATACTGTTCGAGCGTCTCTACTATCTTATCCAAGGTCTGTTTCAGCGGTTTTGAAATCATCATTTTAAGCACCGGATTGACGTCCAGTTTAGCGGTCAATTTGATGCGCGTTGTTGTTAATTCGCTGCCTTTCAACTGCACCCACAGGAAGAGGCTTCCTATCTGCGAGTTTTCAATCACAAATTTCACCATTTTATGGGGCGTTCGTTCCGCTACCATCAATGTCACCTGACCGACTCCGTTCACCGAACAACGGCATGAATCAGTGTCCGAACTCCAGTCTTTGATAGGTCCTTGATTGGCTAAGGGCGTGAAATTATTGCAATCGGACACAAATTCATAGACACTTTGCTCCAACTGATTCAACAGTCCTATCCTGCTTTCTACTTTTACTTCCATCGGTTGTTCAGGTATTCATGCCGCCGCAAACATTGACTACTTGCCCCGACACGTAGGATGAGAGTTCGGAGGAAAGGAACAAAGCGACATTTGCCACGTCATCTACGTTGCCCGCACGGCGAAGCGGAATTTTTTCGTTCCAACTTTTGCGAACTTCCTCCGGAAGCGCTGCAGTCATCTCTGTTTCGATGAATCCGGGTGCAATAGCGTTGACACGGATTCCACGCACGCCCAATTCCTTGGCAACCGACTTGGTAAATCCGATGATGCCCGCTTTGGACGCCGAATAGTTGGCTTGATTGGCATTGCCAGACACGCCTACTACGGAACTCATGTTGATGATGCTTCCGAAACCCTGTTTCCACATAATCGGTTGCACCGCCTGCGTGAAATTGAACACTGATTTCAGGTTCACTGAAATCACAATGTCCCACTGGCTTTCGGTCATGCGTTTCAGCGCACCGTCTTTGGTGATGCCGGCATTGTTCACCAAAATGTCTATCCGCCCAAATTCTTCGGCTATTTCACTGATTACCTTTCCGGTATCTTCATAATTAGCAGCATTTGATGCATAAGCCTTCGCTTTTACGCCCAAATTCCTCAATTCGGTTTCCACCGCTTTGGCATTGTCATCATACACTAAATCTGTGATAGCCACATTGGCTCCCTGCGATGCAAATTTCAACGCAATCGCCTTGCCGATGCCACGTGCAGCGCCAGTGACAACGGCTGTTTTCCCTTCCAATAATTTCATTCTGTATGGATTTTAAATTTCTGCAAAAGTACTGTAAAAATCGAAAAACACAAAAAATGATTTCGAGTTTAAAGTTTCGAGTTTCAGGTTTCGGGTTCTTTTTTATAAGAATTCTATGCATTACCCATTATTCAGATTTATCTATCAGAAAATAAATAATATACAGGAATTTGAAACAAAAAAGTAAAATTCTTATGGTAGGTATTCCTAAAAAAACTTTACATTTGCAGTAATTTTTATGATATTTTGAGTTTTATGAAAATATATCAGTACAAACAGAAAATGGAGGTTGCATTAAAGGAAGGTGTCAACTCAAATGAGGCGATACGTCGCTATGAGAAGATTCCTACCGATGTGTATGCCAATGCCGATGATGCAGTGGTGGAATTGGCGCGGGATATCGCAGAGTTAATCAGAAAAAAAGCCTTGCGAGGCGAATTTTTTGTGCTCAGTTTGGCAACCGGTTCCACAACCGTGCCTTTGTACAAGGAATTGGTGCGCCTGCACAAGGAAGAAGGCTTTAGTTTCAAGAATGTGCACACTTTCACGGTGGATGAATTTTATCCTATTCAGTTGGATGCTGTGCAAAGCCATTACCGGTTTATGAAAGACCTTCTTTTTGACAGCCTGGATATTCCGAAAGAAAATATCCATTTCCCCGATGGCTCGCTGGCGCCTGAACAGATAGCCGATTTTTGTGCCGGTTACGACCGGCAAATAGCCGGTTTGGGCGGCATCGACTTGCAAATTCTGGGTATCGGGTTTACCGGTCACATTGGATTCAACGAACCCGGCTCTACGGTCAATTCCCTTACACGTCTGATTTCTTTGGACACCGTTACCCGTGTCAATGCTGCGTCTGACTTCTTCGGCGAGCAGTTTGTGCCGCGTCGCGCCATAACGATGGGATTGGGCGCCATTCTGTCTGCCAAAAAAATCGTTTTACTGGCTTGGGGCGAAGGAAAAGCGCGAATTATTCGCGATGCCATAGAAGGACCAGCAACAGACAGCATTCCGACCTCATTTCTGCAAAAACACGCCAACGCAAAAGTAGTGCTTGATTTGGCTGCCGCTTCGGAACTGACCAGAGTAAAAACGCCATGGTTGGTAGGCACCTGCGAGTGGAACGATCGTTTGATAAGGAAAGCGGTACTGTGGCTGTGCCAGAAAACGAACAAGCCCATATTGAAATTGACCGACCGTGACTACAACGATAATGGTATGAGCGATTTGAATGCAGAACACGGTCCTGCAAGTTCCATCAACATCAATGTATTCAACGATTTGCAGCACACCATTTCAGGATGGCCCGGCGGCAAACCGAATGCCGATGACAGCACCCGCCCCGAGCGCGCACAACCCTATCCGAAAAAAGTGGTCATTTTCAGTCCCCATCCCGATGATGACGTGATCTCGATGGGAGGCACTTTTGCCCGATTGGTGCAGCAGAAGCACGACGTGCACGTAGCATACCAGACATCGGGCAATATTGCAGTGTTTGACGATGATGTGGTACGTTTCCTCGATTTAGGCAAGTTCAGCACCATTTTTGAGTTGAGTGACGGCGTGAATACCGGAAATTTGTACGAAAAACTGACCAAAGCCTTGGCAAGCAAGAAACCGGGCGATGCCGACATAGCAGAAGTAAGGCAACTAAAATCCGCTATTCGCCGTAGCGAAGCAATGGCGGCCGCCCGCTATATGGGCGTTCGCAATGACCATGTTCACTATCTGGATTTGCCTTTTTACGAAACAGGAACAGTTACCAAAGGCGAATTAAGTGAAGCCGACGTGCAAATCATCATCCAACTGTTGCAGGAAATACAGCCGCACCAGATTTATGCCGCAGGCGACCTTTCAGACCCGCACGGAACGCATCGCGTGTGCATCAACGCCATTATGGCGGCTTTGCACGAACTGAAAAACGAAAAATGGATGAAAGATTGCCGTATTTGGCTGTATCGCGGCGCATGGCAGGAATGGGATTTAGATCAGGTGGACATGGCAGTGCCGTTAAGCCCTGAGGAAGTGCTCATCAAGCGTAAAACGATTTACAAGCACACATCCCAGAACAACGGTCCGGTATTTCCGGGCAGCGATTCGCGCGAATTTTGGCAACGGGCGGAAGAACGCAACCACGCTACCGCTATCCTGTACGACAAACTGGGAATGGCTGAATACCAAGCGATAGAGGCATTTGTGAAGTTCGACATTAATCAAATTGACTGATACTATGGAAACACTTATGATTCGCAAAGCAACCGAAAAGGACATCCCCACCCTTCTTTCACTTATCAACGAATTGGCTGAATATGAGAAGTTAAACGTGGTAGCAGATGAAAAAAGTTTGCAGGAATGGATTTTTGAAAAGGAAAAGGCGGAAGTCCTGATCGGCGAGTGTAACGGCTCACCGGCAGGTTATGCCGTTTATTTTCACAATTTTTCCACCTTTTTGGGGCGGGCAGGTCTTTATTTGGAAGACGTCTATGTAAAGCCCGATTTTCGGGGAAACGGTTTCGGCAAAGCTTTTCTGAAAAAAGTGGCTTCCATCGCCGTTGAGCGCAATTGCGGCAGAATGGAGTGGACTTGCCTCGACTGGAACCTGACCAGTATAGATTTTTATCGCGCTATGGGAGCAGAACAGTTGAACGAATGGCTGCTTTTCCGTATCACAGACGAGAAATTAAAACAATTGGCAGAATAACAATATTTCCATAACACGATAAAAAGATGAAACAGATAATGCGTATGCTTCAGCATACAGACAGAGGACATTGTCGTCTTTCTGTGTCGTCCCTGCGGGACTTAGGTGGTGTCCTGTCTGTGCTTCTCCGTAGATTAAAATCTACGGTTAATAAAGTGTCGTCCCTGCGGGACTTGAATGCAATTATGAATTATGAACTTAAACCCCAAAACTTAAAACTCGAAACCCGAAATTTTATGAAAATAGAGAATCTTTTCAAGTGTTTCGTAGCGGCTGCAATGCTGCTCGGCACAACGTGGGCGGCGAACGCCCAAACGTGGAACATCGGCAACCCCACTGCGGAAAATGTTACCGCCACATTGAGCGACGGTACGCTCACCATCAGCGGAACGGGGGCTATGCAAAACTGGTATGGCGCTGCTCCTGCTCCTTGGTACAATGACCGCACTGCCATTACCTCAGTGGTAATAGAGGACGGCGTTACAACTATCGGCTACTACGCTTTTTACTGGTGTACAGGGCTAACAAGCGTAAACATCCCCAACTCTGTTGCTTCTATCGGCAACTACGCTTTTGAATATTGCACCAGACTAACAAGCGTAAGCATCCCCAACTCTGTTACCTCTATCGGCG
>JAITTD010000302.1 GCA_031287245.1 Bacteroidales bacterium | reverse complement strand
TTAATCGGGTTTACAGAGCCAAAATGGAACAAAATTTCAAACGGGCGTCAGGCATTGGACATATATGAACTTTCTAAAATCGCAGAAAATCTGCAAATGAGAGAAATAGATATTTATACCTACCCGAAAAGATTTCAGGAAACAGACAAGCCTGACTGTGAAATCAAAACCCACATCACTTTTGAATTGGATGAAAGTTTAAAAAACAAAGTATTGGCGCTGGTATTGGATCAAAATGAACGGATGAAAGGATGAACGAGTGAACGGATTTAATCATCTTCAAAAAAGATTTAGCCCAATTCTGCGAATTTTTATACTTTTGTGACCATTCAAATTTCGGGTATGAAAATTCTTCACACAGCCGATTGGCACATTGGACACAGTTTTTACGAGTACGACCGTCAGAAAGAGCACCTTTATTTTTTTGACTGGTTGAAACAGCAAATCGGGCAATGGGCAATTGACGTCCTTTTGATTGCGGGCGATGTTTTTGACAGCCAAAATCCCTCAGCCGATTCGCAAAAAATGTTTTATCGCTTTCTGAAAGAAGCCACGACAGCATATCCGACTTTGCAAATCGTTGTCATTGCCGGAAATCACGATTCGGCTGGACGGCTTGAAGCGCCCAATCCGCTGTTGGAAGAAATGAACATCACCGTTCGCGGATTAGTAACCCGAAACACTGCGGGTGTGATTGATTTCGATCGGTTTGTTGTGCCTCTCATGCAAGGCGATGCGGTCAAAGCATGGTGTTTGGCGGTGCCTTATCTGCGACAGGGCGATTATCCCGAGCACTTCGACGCTGCTCAGTCACCGCATGGAGATTATGCACAAGGTATCGCCAATTTTTACGCAGCGGTGTACGAGCGGATTCCCGATAAATCCAAGCCTGTCATCGCGATGGGGCATTTACACGCCACAGGCGCCGCATTATCCGTCAACGACCGTTTTGAAAGGGTTATTCTTGGCGGATTGGAAAGTATTTCGACGGATATTTTCGCCAAAGGCATTGCTTACACGGCGTTGGGACATCTGCATCGTGCTCAGAACGTTGGCGGAAGCGAAAAAATCTGCTATGCCGGTGCGCCTTTGCCGATGTCATTTGCAGAAAAGAACAACAAACAGGGCGTTACGCTAATCACAACCGGCGAATCTTCGTCAGACGTGCAGATAGAACGCATTCTTTTTGATACACCGGTCAAACTGTTGAACATTCCGCGCGAGCCGCAGCCGTTGCAGGAAGTGTTGGCAGCAATTCAGGAACTTCCCGATGGGGAAATCGCTGTGCAGTCGCCGTTTTTAGAAATTAACGTATTGCTGAACGAGCCTGAACCGGCGCTCAGACATCGGATAGAAGATGCATTGAGCGGGAAATCGGTACGTTTGGCACGAATAGTAGCAGAATATCCGCAGAATACCGGCACATCCACGGCGTTAAACTATGAAAAATTCCAGTCGCTTCAACCTGTGAATTTGGCAATGGATGTTTATCAAAGGCAATATAGTGAGGAAATGCCTGAAGCATTGAAAAAACTTTTGACTCATCTCATTTCAAATCTGGAACAATGAAAATATTGGCGATACGAGGAAAAAATTTGGCATCGCTGGAAAACGCTTTTGAAGTTGATTTTACGGCTGAACCGCTCAAATCGGCGGGGATTTTCGCCATTACAGGCAATACCGGCTCGGGCAAATCCACTATTTTGGATGCTTTGTGTTTGGCGCTTTTCAACAACACGCCCAGAATCAGTCAAGCGAAGGAACAAAAGGTTGCTATCGCTGATGTGGGCGGACAGTCCATCAACCAGTCGGATGTTCGCACCATTCTGAGGCAGGGAACCACGGAAGCTTTTGCCGAAGCGGATTTCGTGGCGCTCAATGGGCAGATTTACCGTTCCAAATGGTCAGTGCAGCGTTTCAAAGGGCTGCAAAACGGTAAATTGAAAGATCCGGTCATCATGCTGCAAAATTTGGCGACAGGCGCGCCCATTTCGGGCACACAAACGGAGTTGCTCCGAAAAATAGTGGAACTGACCGGAATGACGTTTGACCAGTTTACCCGCGCCGTATTGCTGGCGCAGGGCGATTTTGCCATGTTTCTGAAAGCCAAACAAAACGACAGAGCCGAACTGTTGGAAAAACTGACCGGAACGGAGATTTATTCGAAAATCTCTGCAAAAATTTACGAAAAAGCGAAAGAAGTTGAAAACGAGTATCAAAATGTATGGAAACAAAGCAATTACATTAAAGAGCAATTGCTTAGCGACCAACAAATAGAGAAATTTTCATCGGAACAGGCAACCATAAAAGAAGAAATAGCGGTACAGAAAACGCTGTTAGAAAATGGTGCTTTGAAAATCAAGTGGCTGGATGTGTATCAGGAAGTATGCAAGAATCTTGCACAGGCTGAACAGGCGTTGACAGTGGCAAGTAACAATATTTCATCCGCAAAGCCGCGTTATGACTATATTGCACAAATTGAAAGCGTACAAGAAATCAGGGACCCATTCAATCAATATGTGATTTCGCGTAATCAACAGAAAGAAAATCAGTTAAAAAAGCAACAACAAACGATTGAATATGAAAAAATTGCCGCCGACCTGCGCCAACATAGCGAAGCGCACAGCCGCACAGAACAGGAACAAAAAGCCTTGAACAGCGTTTGGGAAAAGACCGAACCCGAAATAGTGAACGCAAGGGCGATAGACGAACAACTGAAAAGCGCCAAAACGAACGCGGGAGAAGCCGAAAAAGAGCATTTATCCGCTCAATCGTCCAAACAGCGGGCGGAACAAAATCGACAGACGATGACGCAGGATGTAGAAAAACTTGTCGCCACCATTCAGCGCTGTCACCAATGGTTTGCAGAGCACGAACAATACAGGGACATTGCGGGCAAAGCAGATTCCATCATTGAGTCGTTGGACAAGGCGAAAAGCCACAAAGAACAACATCTCATGAACCGGAACCTCCAAACTGCCAACGCGGAACGGCTCGAAAGCGAGCAAAACCGCATCAGAGAACTGAACGCAGAAATGGAGAGACTGAATGGCTTGTTGCCTGCCGAAATAGCCGCTTTACGCTCCAAATTGCAGGAAGGAAAGCCTTGTCCCGTTTGCGGAAGCGTGCATCATCAGGTGCAAGCGACGGATAGTGCACAAAATTTGCAGGAAGATGAACTAAATCGCGAAAAAAAAATCATAGCGGACGAAATTGCCCTGCTGACGGAGGCTGTAGAAAAGCGAAAAGAGGAAACAAGCCGTTGCTTGGCATTAGCGGAAACATATTCCAGTCAGTTTGTTGAAGAATTAGGGAAAGCGGAAATATTTCTGGCAAAATTTCCTTCGTGGCAAAGCGAATGGGAACAGAACCTGCTGACAGCAAACTTGCGAAACATCGCTCAACAATGGAAAAACTTCACCGACGAGTTGAATAACGCGGAAGCCTTGTTAACCGGCAAAAAGGAGTCCCTGACTAATGCAGAAATTCATCTTGCCGAAATCAGCAAAACATACGCAGAAACGGTCCTGAAAAAAGGAAAATCAATGGCAGTATTGGCTGATTTGCAGGCAACAAGAGCAAAATTGCTCCATGGACAATCCGCTGACGAGGTGGTGGCGCGGCTGAGCGCACAAAAAAAGGCAATGGAAGAAAAATTGCAGCAATCGACCGTCAAAATGAACGAACTGGCGCTTCGTCAGGAACAATTGAAAACCATCACCCATCATCTCACGCAGGAAATAACCGGATTGGATGCGCAATGCGTCGCCTTGCAACATTCCATAGAACAATGGATTGCGAAAAGAAACGATGGCATCACAGGAAATTTATTGCAGAACTTGCTTTCCAAAGATACAAAATGGATAGATGAAGAGAAAAAATACCTGAACGGTTTGAAAGAGATAGAAACGACTGCCAAAGCGACGCGCGAAGAGCGAAAAAGAAATTTGGCGCAGCATCAGAAAGCCAAAATAAAACCGCAGGAAGGGGAAACAAGAGAGGCGCTGAATGTGCAGCACAGCGCTACGGATGCCGCCATTGCTGCGAAAAATCACCGTCTGACGGAAATTGAAGTGGCTTTCGGACGACATCAACAAAACAGTGAACAATTGAAATCCTTGGCACAGGAACTGTCTGAAAAAGAGGTATTATCCAACAACTGGGCTAAATTGAACGCGGTTTTCGGTTCGCGGGAAGGTGTTAAATTTCAGAAGATTGCCCAGCAATACACCTTGGACATCCTGCTGAACTATGCCAACAAACATCTGCAAGATTTGTCCAAACGTTACGAGTTGCAGCGCGTACCCGACACGCTGGCACTGCAGGTGGTTGACCTCGATATGCTGGGCGAAATACGGACGGTCTTTTCTCTTTCCGGCGGTGAATCGTTTCTTGTATCGTTGGCGTTGTCGTTGGGCTTGTCGTCGCTGTCGTCCAACAAATTGTGCATCGAATCGCTTTTTATCGATGAAGGTTTTGGCTCGTTGGACACCGACACTTTGCGAGTGGCAATGGATGCGCTGGAACAATTGCAAATGCAGGGACGCAAAATAGGCGTTATTTCGCACGTTGCCGAAATGACCGAGCGCATAGCAGTACAGGTGCAGGTGACGAAAACCAACCACGGAAAAAGTTCGGTAACAGTCACGGGGTGAGAGACAACGGTGAGACATAGTGAGACAATTGTATCACCATCGTATCACTATAGAATCACTATAGAATCACAATTGAACCACACGTTTTTTGAGAAAATTTTGTTTCTCAAAAAGAATCTTTTATATCTTTGCGTAAATTTTTACAGAATGGCGACCAGAACCAGAAAAGCAAATCCCAAAAACGAACTTGTTCGTTTCGATTGGGCTATGAAGCGATTGTTGCGCAACAAGGCTAATTTTGCCGTG
>JAITTD010000204.1 GCA_031287245.1 Bacteroidales bacterium | reverse complement strand
ATACATTTATTGATTGACGACTCCTTAGTGCTGCCTTTCAGGCAGTAGTGTTCGTGTGTTCGCACTACCGCAGGCAACGCTTCGCTCGCCTGCGGTTATGAAAATCAAGCCCTTCGGGCATCATAGCACCTCAATAAATGCATCAATTATCAAAACGTAGAGACGGTGCGCGCACCGTCTCTACAGGGGAACCAACGATTACGCCCTTTTATTGATTGACAACCATCTTTTTTTTATCCAAAAATGAAATACTATTCAAAAAATTGATACTTTTGTATTCAAAAAATTAAATCTTCCCTTCATGAAAAAAATATTCTTTTTTGCAACATTCTGTTGCTGCATCACATTGCTTCACGCAAACGGTTTGACGCGATTGTTGCGCTTTCCCGCCGTGCATGGCGACCAGTTGGTGTTTACTTACGCAGGCGATTTGTATTTGGCAAACGTAGCAGGTGGCGAGGCTCGCAAAATCACCAATGCGCCCGGTGTTGAGATGTTCGCCAAATTCTCGCCCGACGGTTCAAAAATCGCTTTTACGGCGAACTACGATGGCAACACCGAGATATATGTGATGTCTGCCCTTGGCGGCGAGCCTAAACGACTGACTTACACGGCAACCCTTTCGCGCGACGATATTTCAGACCGCATGGGTCCCAACAACATTGTGATGGCTTGGACGCCCAACGGCAAAAACGTCATTTACCGTTCGCGCAAGCAGACTTTCAACGACTTCATCGGGCAGTTGTTCTCTGTGCCGGTGGAAGGCGGTATATCAGTCGAGTTGCCCCTGCCTGCGGGCGGCTGGTGCTCTTATTCTGCCGATGGTAAGAAACTGGCGTACAATCAGGTGTTTCGCGAATTTAGAACTTGGAAATACTACCGCGGCGGAATGGCGGACGATGTTTATATTTACGACTTCCAAACCCAAAAAACACAGAACATTACCAGCAACGATGCGCAGGATATTTTCCCGATGTGGTACGGCGACCGGATTTTTTTCGTATCAGACCGCGACCGCACTGCCAATCTTTTTGTTTACGACCTGCGCAGTAAACAAACCGAGAAACTGACACAATATACGGACTACGACATTAAATTTCCGTCGGCAGGCGATAAGGCAATCGTTTACGAAAACGCCGGCGATATTTGGTACTTGGATGTGGAAACACGCAAAACGCGCAAAATAGACATTCGCATACACGACGATGGCTTGGCGGGGCGCAATGTCCTGAAAAATGTGTCAGGCGAAATACGTTCAGCCAATGTGTCGCCCGATGGCAAACGCCTAACCATGAGCGCTCATGGCGACATCTTTTCCGTTCCCGTGAAATCGGGTATTACCCGCAACCTGACCCAAAGTTCAGGGGCGCACGACCGCAATCCCGTATGGTCGCCCGACGGTAAATGGATAGCCTTTCTGAGCGACCGTAGCGGCGAATACGAGATATACATTCAAAAACAGGATGGCAGCGAGCCTGCTGTACAACTGACAACGGGCGCCGACACTTACAAGTTCAATCTTCTCTGGTCGCCCGACAGCAAAAAGATATTGTGGAACGACAAGAAAATGCGTTTGCAATATGTGGATGTCAAAACGAAAACCGTGGCATTGGTGGCACAATCGGCTTACTGGGAATTTTCGCAGTTCGACTGGTCGCCCGACAGCCGCTGGGTGGTTTTTTCCGAAACGGCGCCCAACCGTTTCAGCCGTATTGTTCTCTACCATATTGAGCGGAAAACGCGCACCGCCGTCACCGACAGTTGGCACAATTCAAGCCAACCGCTGTTCAGCCGCGATGGAAAATACATCTTCTTCGTTTCAGACCGCGATTTTCATCCTGCATATAGCCATATAGAGTGGAATTACGCTTATTCGAAGATGAGCCGCGTCTATGCTGTTACCCTGGCTGCGTCCACGCCCAACCCTTTCATTCCGGTGAACGACGAAGTTTCTATTGCGCTCAGCCGGACTGTCAAAGAGGATGTGAAAGAGGATCACAAAAAGAAAGCGGTGGCAGACACGAAAAAAGAGGATGTAAAAACCCTGATTGACACAGCAGGCTTGGCAACCCGCATTTTTGACTTTCCCGTTCCTGCCGACAGTTACTACAACCTGCAATATCTTAACAACAAACTGTATTACAGCCGTTCTGGTAAAGTATATCTGTACGATCTCGACAAAAAGAAGGAAACAGAGATTGGGCAAGGTATCGGTTACACGCTGTCTGCCGGCGGCGACAAGATGCTGGTGTGGAAAGGTCACGATTTTTGGGTGATAGACACCCCTTCTGCCAATGTGACGCTCGAAGAAAAAACAGATGTGTCGGGATTGACGCTTTATGTTGACCGAAGTCAGGAATGGAAGCAAATTTACAATGAATGTTGGCGGCAAATGCGCGATTTTTTCTATGTGTCCACCATGCACGGAGTGGACTGGAAGGCGATGCACGACAAATATGCCGTCCTTTTGCCGTATGCCAAAACGAAAGATGACGTCAACTACCTGATAGGCGAGTTGATAGGCGAATTAAATATCGGTCACGCCTATATTTCGGGTGGCGACCGCGTGCAGGCGCCTCGCGTACAGACAGGTTTATTGGGCGCTAAAATCAGCAAGGACGCCAAATCGGGATTCTTCCGCATTGATTCCCTGTTGTCAGGCGTCACTTGGGATAAGGCATTGCGTTCGCCCCTCGCTGCGCCGGGCGTTGACGCCAAAAAGGGCGAATACATTGTTGCTATCAATGGTCAGCCGCTTGACAAATGCGCCGACATCTATCAACATCTTGTCGGAACGGTTGACCGTCAGGTGGAACTGCAACTGAACAGCAAGCCTGCACTCGCAGGAAGCCGAAAAGCAATCGTTGTGCCTGTGGCAAGCGAAGCCGGATTGTATTATTACAACTGGGTGCAGAACAACATCCGCAAGGTGAGCAAAGCCACCAACGGGCAGGTGGGCTACATTCATATCCCCGATATGGGCGCAGAAGGCTTGAACGAATTTGTCAAGTATTTCTATCCGCAACTCGACAAAAAAGCGCTCATCATTGACGACCGCGGCAATGGCGGCGGCAACGTATCACCGATGATTATCGAACGCTTGTCGCGCGAAATAAGCAGAATGGAAGTATCCCGCAACAGTACAGTGCCCGGTCACACGCCAAGCGCTATGATGCCAGGACCCAAAGTGGCGCTGATGAACAAATATTCGGCATCCGACGGCGACCTGTTTCCTTATGCCTTCAAGAGATATCAACTCGGCAAAGTGATTGGAACGCGCAGTTGGGGCGGCGTAATCGGCATACGCGGCAGCCTGCCTTTCGTTGACGGCACCGACCTGCGCAAACCCGAATATGCACCCTATTCGCCTGAAACCGGACAATGGATCATCGAAGGTCACGGCGTAGAACCCGACATCGTTGTTGAAAACGACCCCGCACTGGAATATGCCGGAACGGACGAACAGTTGAACAAAGCGATAGAAGTGATTTTAGAGGAACTGAAAAATTACAAACCGCTGCCGGCGATACCGGAAGGACCGGATAAGAGTCGGTGATTGTTATACAGTTGTTATATAGTTGTTATACAGTTGTTATACAGTTGTGATATAGTTGTTATATAGTTGTTATACGGTTGTTATACAGTTGTGATACAGTTGTGATACAGTTGTGATACAGTTGTGATTGGTGATACACTGGTGATTCGGTGGTGAATCAGTATCGCTGCATCCTCGCAATAACAGGGCGAAAATGAGGCTTCTTTCAACCAGTTGAATTTTCGTTTAGACGCGCGTAAATTTTCGTTTAGACGGAAATATTTTTCCGTATAGACGCGCATAAATTTCCGTATAGACGAAATTTTACTTCCGTCTATACGGAATTTTACGGAATTTAATGACGGGGCGAAATGCGTTGTGTTTGTCCGCATCCCACGGCTACCAAGATGCTGTCCCTATGGAACAGGCTGTAATTCGGTGGTGTACGGGGGATTCCGTAGGAATCCTTTTATCAAACCCGAAACTCGAAACTCGAAACCCGAAACTTCAAACTTCAAACTCGAAACTCGAAACTCGAAACCCGAAACTTCAAACTTCAAACCCGAAACCCGAAACCCGAAACCGTTCTTCCGTTCTACCCGTTCCTCATTCCGTCTTCAAACGATGTCAGCGCAGCCTTTGCTCCTTCGCCCATTGCGATGATGATTTGCTTGTAGGGCACTGTGGTGACGTCGCCTGCGGCATAGACACCCGGTGCATTGGTGCGGCAATGTGCATCGATGGCTATCTCGCCGCGTTCGTTGGTCGCCACGAGATGTTTTACCATGCTGCTGTTGGCTGCCAAGCCGATTTGCACAAACACCGCATCCAGATTAAGCACACGCTCTTCGTTTGTGGTGCGGTCTTTCACGCGGATGCCGGTCATTTTCTCCCAGTTGCCTATGACTTCCGTCGTTTGCGACGAGAGGAAAATCTCCACGTTGGCGAGGCTACGCGCTTTGTCCTGCAATACCTTGTCGGCTTTCAGTTCGTTGGCAAACTCAAAAACGGTCACTTTTGAGCAGATGCCCGCAAGGTCAATGGCTGCCTCGATGCCCGAATTGCCGCCGCCCACCACGGCTACGTGCTTGCTTTTGTAGAACGGACCATCGCAGTGCGGACAGTAGGCTACGCCCCGACCGACATATTCCGCCTCGCCGGGCACATTCAACTTGCGCCATTTCGCGCCGGTGGCGATAATCAACGAGGGCGCCTGATAGCGTTCGCCGCCACTGGTGGAAACTATGTATTCGGCGTCTTTCGCCACCACGTTTTCCACAATGCGATGCTCCCAAATATCCACAGCGTAATGGCCGAGATGGTTTTTCAGGTCTGCCGCCAAAGCCTCGCCGGTGGTTTGTGGCACGGAAATAAGGTTTTCGATACCCACCGTTTCTTTCACTTGTCCGCCGATGCGCTCGGCAAGCATTGCCACTTTCAAGCCTTTGCGGGCAGAATAGATGGCGGCTGCGCTTCCGGCAGGACCGCCTCCTACCACAATCACGTCATACGGTTTCACCGTATAATCGGCAACGACGGCTCCGGCGCTGTATTTTGTTTCGAGTTTACCCAGCAATTCGCCTAAGTCGGATTTGCCCAGATGCAGCAGTTCGCCATTGGCATATACCACAGGAACAGCCTTAATTTTCAGGGCGTCCACCTCTTCGGGATGCAAACCGCCATCCACCATCTCGTGGCTGATGCCCGGATTGAGAATCGCCATCAGGTTGAGCGCCTGCACCACATCGGGGCAGTTGGTACACGTCAGAGACACGCAGGTTTTCAGGCTGACAGGTTTCAACGCCTGCACCCGCTTGATGATTGCCTCGTCGGGAATGTTCTTTCCCTGACCGTCGGCGTTGAGAATCGCCAGCAGAAAGGACGAAAACTCGTGCCCGTTGGGTATTCCGCGAAAGCGAACTCCTATTTCCCTGTCGTCTTTTAAGATAGAAAACGCCAGTTCGTTGCCGCTCTGCACGTGGTAGGTGATATGTTCCGAAACGGATGCTATATCGCCCAGCAGTTCAATCATTTCCTCCTTGCTTTCGTGCTTCGGCGGCGTGATTACATTCAACACATACTTTGCCTTCAATGTGGCAAATATGCTACGTACTTGTTCTTTTAAAGAGGTATCTAACACGGTTTTAATTATTAATTATGAATTATGAATTATTAATTATGAATTATGAATTATGAATTATGAATTATGAACTGTCAGTTACGAATCAGAATTTTTAATTCGCAATTTTTAATTCGTAATTTTTAATTCGGAATTGATTCAGATTTTTCCTACTAAATCAATACTTGGTTTCAGGGTGGCGTCGCCTTTTTTCCATTTTGCAGGGCACACCTCGTTGGGATGCGCGGCTACAAACTGCGCGGCTTCCACCTTACGCAGCAGTTCTTCGGCATTTCTGCCGATGCCGTTGTCGTGTATTTCGGCAATTTTAATCTGCCCTTCGGGATTCACCACAAAAGTGCCGCGATAGTTCAGACCATCTTCCTCAATATACGTGCCAAAACCGCGACCAAGCACGCCTGTGGGATCAGCCAGCATGGGATACTTGATTTTGCGGATGGTTTCCGATGCATCGTGCCATGCCTTGTGCACAAAATGCGTGTCGGCGCTCACAGAATAGACTTCTACGCCCATCTCTTGAAACTTGGCGTACTTATCCGCCATATCTTCCAACTCGGTGGGACACACAAAGGTAAAATCGGCGGGATAGAAGAAGAAAATCGCCCATTTCCCTTTTACGTCGTTGCTACTTACGGTTTTGAAACTACCGTTTTGATAAGCCTGTACTTTAAATTCAGGCACCTGAGAATTAATTACTGTACTCATTTTTACAAATTTTAAATTATTTATTGAATATGTTTTAATAAATTTTTTGCAAAGATACGGTGCCTTTTTTCATAAGTCAAACTGATAATTTTTATATGAGAATAGATTTTATCTATGATACGCTTTGAAATATGAAGATTTTCATCTAAATTTGCGAAAAATAAACCACTATGACTCTTCAACAATTGGAATACTTGACAGCGGTGGACACCTTTCGGCATTTCGCAAAAGCGGCTGATGTGTGTTGTGTCACGCAGCCCACCCTCAGTATGATGATACAGAAAGCCGAGGATGAGTTGGAAGTGAAAATTTTCGACCGCTCGAAACATCCGGTGGAGCCTACCCCCATCGGGCAGCAGATCATCGCTCAGGCTCGCATCACGCTCAGGCACTTTCGGCAAATCAAGGAAGTGGTGGACGAGGAACAGGGCATGGCGAAAGGCGTATTCCGTTTGGGAATTATCCCCACCATTGCCGGTTATTTGGTGCCGGCGATGCTGCAAAAACATCAGGAACGCTGCGGGGACATTGAGTTGGTGCTGAAAGAAAGCACTACCACCGCTCTTGTCAGCCAGATAATGAACGGCACTATGGACGGAGGCATACTCGCCGGTCCGCTCCATCATTCCGGACTGATGGAATATCCTGTGTATTACGAAAAGTTCTATGCCTACGTTTCTCCGCAAAACAAGGCTTATCGCCAAAAAGAGATTGATTTGGACAAGTTGGATATTTCCGATGTTTGGCTATTGGAAAACGAGCATTGCCTGCGGGGGCAGATTGAACGCCTGTGTAGCCGGAAACGGAAACAGCCTGCGGGCAATTCGTCCATCCGATACGAATCGGGAAGTATTGACACGCTCATTCATGTGGTGGATTACAATCCGGGAATGACTATCATCCCTGAGATGCACGCGATGGGGCTGAGCGAAGACAGGCAGGAAAACCTGCGCCCCTTCAAAAATAGGACGGCTGTGCGCGAAGTGAGCCTCATGGTGAGCAACGATTACGTGCGCAAAACCATGCTGAACGCTATTTTGGACATCGTGAAAAGTTCGGTACCCAAATCCATGCAAGATCCCAAACTGAAAGAGTTTGCAGTGGATTTGTAATTTTTATTGCTCTGGTATTCAAAAAAAATGTACTTTTGTCGCCAAATCATAAAGACAATATGGATCGTTTTATTTTGGAATTGAAGGAAAAAATCATTAAAACACTTAACTTAGAAGATGTTACCCCTGATGACATAGCCGATGATGCTCCGCTGTTCGGCGAAGGCTTATCGTTGGATTCCATTGATGCCCTTGAACTTATCGTATTGATGGAGAAACATTACGGCATCAAACTGACGAATCCGAGCGAAGGGAAAAAGATTTTTAAATCTGCACGGACAATGGCGGAATACATTGCTGTCAACAGAACAAGATAATACATTAAACACAATCCTTTGAGGCAGCAAACCATCGTTATCACCGGCGTCGGCATCATTTCAGCCCTGGGAACAGGCGTGAACAATACTTTAACCGCTTTGCAAAACGGAATTTCCGGCATCGCTCCGGTTAGATACTTGAACACGATGCACCATCATTTCCCTGCAGGCGAGGTGAAATACAGCGAGGACGAACTGCGGGCGCTGTTGCACATACCAAAAGGGCAAATCACCACGCGCACATCCCTGTTGGGCATTGCTGCTGCGAAAGAAGCACTCGAAACAGCCAGACTGGTTGATTTCAGCCGGTTGCGCGTCGCTTTCATTTCGGGAACCACCGTGGGCGGGATGGAAAAAACCGAGTTGCATTACTTGGACTTTTTGGACAATGATTCGAAAAACGAATACATTGCAGTGCACGATTGTGGGATATGCACGGAAATGATTGCCGATTATTTCGGCGGTTTTTCAATGGTCGCTACCACATCAACCGCCTGCTCGTCGGCTGCCAACGCCATCATATTGGGCGCCAATCTGATAAAAGAAGGGCGAGTTGATATTGCAGTGGCAGGCGGCAGCGAATGTCTTACCAAGTTTCACCTCAATGGTTTCAACACGCTGAAAATTCTTGACAGCCAGCCTTGTCGTCCGTTCGATCGCGACCGTGCCGGATTGAATTTGGGCGAAGGAGCGGCTTATGTGGTGCTGGAATCGGCTGAATCGGCTGTCCAAAGAAACGTGCCTGCCGTTTGTCGCCTTTCAGGATATGCGAATGCTTGTGATGCGTATCATCAAACCGCCTCTTCGCCAAACGGAGAAGGCGCATATTTGGCTATGCAACAATCACTTGATATGGCAGCCATCCTTCCGCAGGACATTGACTACATCAATGCACACGGAACGGGCACGCCGAACAACGATTTGAGTGAAGGAATCGCCATTATGCGGCTGTTTGGGAACAATATTCCTCCGGTATCGTCCACCAAACCGTTTACTGGTCATACCACAAGCGCTGCGGGCGGCGTAGAAGCAGTGATTTCCATTCTTGCTCTGCAACACTGTTTCATACCTGCCAATCTAAATTTTGAAAACAAATCAGACGAACTTGATTTTAAGCCTGTTACGCAAATGGTGAAAATCAATTTAAAACACGTAATGTCCAACTCTTTCGGGTTTGGAGGCAATGATTCTGCGTTGATATTTTCCAAATAACGGGGTTACGCTTTTCAGGTTTTAAGTTGAAAGGTTTCAAGTCAATTGTTCAAAAAATCAATAATATTCGTAGGTGAATTTGTACAGGGAATACAGTTTGTATGTGGCAAAATACGATTCCACCTCCGACTGAATGCCTTTCGCATCATAATCAATTTTCTTTGAAGAAACCTCTTTTGAATGTTGATTCTTTTTCCATTTTTCCTCTTCTAAACAACCTGTATTGTTGTATTTATACTCGTGAGAAACAAATTTTGCACCATCTAAATTGCTGGTTTCCTCTTTGACCGGACGATTTTCGCTATCGTACTGATAGTATTTCTGATATTCAAGAATGTCCCCTCTTTTTTTCGTTTCCACACTTAAAATAGCGTCATTTTTGTATTCATACGTGAGCGCATATACTTGTTTTCCGTTATGATCGGTTTTAATTTCAGACAACAGATTCCCTTTGGCATTGTAAGTATTCACCTGATTGAACGAAAGGGTATTACCTGTGAAAATCTGAATTTCCGTTTTATTGCCGGAATAGGTTAATTTACGTTTCTCAACTATATTATTATTGGTGGTATAAATGATTTCGCTCAGTTTACCGGCATTGTTGTAAGTGTAGGTATTGCTGTAAGACATCGCTCCATCGTAGCCATATTCTCTGGTTTTGTTGCTGTTGGCGTCATAAACGATTTTCTGACTGTATTGCAATTTTTCGCGGTTTCCCTGATAACGCTCGTAATTCACCTGATTACTCTTATTATCATATTGATAGATGATAACAGAAATGATTTTTCCTGCTGCATTATGATTGACTTCCTCTGTGATGTTACCTTTGGTATCGTATTTCCGTACAGCCGATTTGTAGCCTTGTTCAACAGGCTTTCCGTCTTTATAATCGTGCGTAAATTCCACCTGACTTTTTACCTTCGCTTTCGCCAAACGGTCCTTTTCCACATTCTTTATATCATACTGAGCAATGGCTGTATCAAGATGAAGCCCAATAAGCATTAACACAAGTATAATTAATCCTTTTTTCATAGTATATTATGTTTAATTTTAACCTGCTCCTTTACACTAATTAACAATTTTTCGAATATCTGTTCAACAGATAATATTTCTCCTTGTTGACTACAGTCAATTTTCGCAAAACCGGCTTCATTCGCCAATGAAAGATACATTTTTCGTACATCTGCCTGAAATTTCAGGTCTGATTCGTGAATGTCTCCTTCTCCCTGCAGATAGCCTCTGTCATTCCCAGCCCTTCGCTCCGATAAATTGGCGGCTGTAAATTCAAACGGCACATCTAAAAAGATATTCAAATCGGGGGTTGGCAAGGCGTGATAGCCAAATTCCAAATGCAATATCCATTCGCGCAAAGCCTGCTGTTCCTTGTCATCCTGCAACTTGGCACACTGATATGCCACATTGGAATACACATATCTGTCCAGCAAAACCACGACATCCTGCTGCAACCATTCTTCCAAACGAGGTTTGAAATCAAATCTGTCGCCGGCGTACATCAGCGCCACCAAATAAGGGTTGACCTGATGAATGTTGCCCAATTCTCCACGCAAAAACCGCGCAATCAACTCTCCATAAACGGGACTGTCCGTGCGAGGAAAGTGCAACAACCGGCACTTCTGCCCCTTAGCGGACAAATACTCACTCAATTTCTTGATTTGAGTTGATTTTCCGGAGCCGTCAAGCCCTTCAATCACGATTAATCCCATGAACAGGCTTATTTATCTCTTAATCCAAAGAACACTCCAACACAGCCTACAGTACGTTCTGCCGACTTTTCTTTCACATCGGGAATGCGCACTGTTACTTTGATTTGCTGGCTGGCGCCGGAACGAAAATCCCATTGCCGTATATCTCCATTTTTCCTGCTGTCGAACAAAACATTGCGATGAATATCGGACACGACAAACTCTACTTCCGGCATAACAGGCTCAACACAAACATACAGACGGTATTGCTGTCCCGCAAATACGGTTTTATACACTTCCGCTTCTTCGCCCTGACTCATGATCGCTGCCTGATAACTCCCATCGTGAATGTACGGACTGAGTACTGGAATACAACTCCCTTTGATGAAAGGCTTGCATTGCGCGGCACTATTGACAGTGAATGTGATGGAAAAAACCATCGATAAAATGAATATTGAATATTTCTGTAGCATAAAACCTTATTTTACAAAATTATGACGTATCGTTTGTAACTGCTGCTTAATGGCGGCAAACGCCTCAGGATCAACAGAACTCAAAGACATTGATTCAATGACAGATGTTTGAGTCTTTTCATCAAATGTTACTGTACCGGGCGTTTGATCTACCTGAATCTGGTCAAAGGCTTCTGCCAAGCCCTTCATTTCAGACTTCAGATTGGCAATATCCGGTTGATCGCTCGATTTCTCCATCACTTTCCATATCATACCGAATGTCAGTTTCTGGTCGATGATCAATTGTTCAATCTGGGGTTCGGATGCCACCAAATTTTCATTGGTAAGGCTGGAAGCGATGTACATTCCTTCCATCCAGCCGCCTACTAAGATGGCTACTGTCAGAAAATTGCGATCTTCTTCATCCAAATAGGACGAACATGAGGCATAAGTTTCGGCAAGGATTTGCAGCATTTCGTCCTTGTTATTGATATTGGCTTCCAATTTTTTCAATAACTGGTTGTCCACTGCAGATGTCATGCCTAAACCATCAATCAATTTCTGAATGGCTAATTTGTAGCGCAACATCGTTTGTGTCTGGTCGAAAAGCCCTGCATACACCAAATCGGTGACATAGATACCAAAATTAACTGCCATTTGATAGTGAGTGACATAATTCGACGCTTTCAAGGGGTCGTTCAGTAATGACGCCTGATAGTGAATACCCAAATTTTTAATCAAAATGGACATTTCGATAGGCGTAGGCAAAGAATAGAACACTTTTTCTGCCATCTCCACATACGCAGAATCTTTGGGTAACAAGTTGTTGATATCTACTGTAATACTTTGCTGTCGACTGCAAGTAGAGCATGAAGTAAAAACTATGCTATAAACTGCTATAGCAGTGACAACCAACAGAATACACACATTTCGTCTTTGCATAAAATTAAATTTATTTGGGCGACAAATTAACAAAAAATAATGCAATACTACATCATCTTTTGTCAAAAAAAATAAAAAAAAAGCAATCGACCTGAATCAGCAGGTTTAGACAAAAACAAGGGGGGCATAAACATCCCCCCTTCATTTTTGCTGTCCCTTGTTATTTAAGTTTTTTTGCGAGATATCCCTTCCCTACAACGGTTATCCATCCGAATAACAGACCGATAAACCCGTAGATAATCTCAACAGTGGCTGCTGTTCCGAATGTAGCGTCGGGTACATAATTAATGATACCGAAGAAACAGCCCGAAGCAACAAACATAGCCGGAATATAATCAATCCAGGGCACTTTTTCGAGATAAAGCACGATGAACACTACGATGAATACCGCTATGGGCACTGCAAAGAAGCACTCTTTTGGAAACAGACCTGCGATGAGGCAAATACCCACCGAAAAAGTGATACCTACCACATAACCAATCGCAGCACGAATGCCTGCTTTGGATGTGCCTGCGAAGAAATAAACCGCCCACGCGACAAACGCGATATAGGTAAATCCATTCTCGGATCCAATCGGCATATAACTTTTCAACAACTGGTCAATGCAGACGATGATGAATGCCAATGCTGCGGTGTAAGCTGAACCTACTGCAAAATGAACGTTTTTCATATACAAATATATTTAAAATGTTTATTAACAAGGTTTTGGTGATGCGCCGGGTAATGGAATCGTCGTAAATTTCTTCATATCCGTATTACCGAGATGCAAATCTTTCTCTTCCGGCATCAGACAGTGGTCTGAAGTGGTCATTTCGTCCCATGTAATGAGTTTGCCGGTATAAGCCGATTCGCGAGCCATGATACCAGCCATAGATGAAATGGCGGTACATTCGGCGATGTTGATCACTTTTCCGCTACGGATATGGTTGACCAAATCCATGTGTTCCAGCACATAACCACTATTTTGCTTGTATTGTGCGTCTTGGGCTGTCATATCATACTGCCAAACCAAGTTACCGTCCCAATCGTGGATGCTTTGGTCTGAACTGCGCCAAAAACCTTTGGTTCCCTGAATAATTTCACCGGTAAAACCTGCGCAATCGTCAATTTGACGCGCCATGGCATGAAGATGCACGTCACCTTCAAAAACGATGTCGGCACTGAAATTATCATAGATATTGCCGGTCTTTCTTTGCAAACGAGAGCCCATGCATACGGCGCTCACCGGTTTCAAATGTGAGAACCAGCAGAATACGTCAATATTGTGCACGCCCTGGTCGATGATATGGTCACCGCAGAGCCAGTTCCAACTGAAAAAGTCGCGGAACATATATTCCATGTCCGTCCATTCGGGTTTGCGGCATTTAAAATCCATGTGTCCCTGGTTCCAATAAACATTACCGGAAATAATTTTGCCGATATAGCCTTCCTGCACCTTTCTGTACGATTCGTTATAACCTCTTTCGTGGTGGCGTTGCGTTCCCGTAACGAGGCATAAGCCTTTTGCCTGTGCCTGCTTGATACCGACCATATAGTCGCGATAACCGACCGCATCAATTGCGGCAGCCTTTTCCACAAACACGTGCTTGCCCTGTTCTATGGCATATTTCATGTGTTGAGCGTGGAACAACGAAGGCGTGGCGATAATCACCATGTCAACGTCTGATTCGCAGGCTTTTTTGTAAGCATCAAAACCGATAAAGCAGTTTTCGTCGGCTACTTCGTTGCCCGTGATTCGCTTCAAGTAGTCATTGCGGCATAAATCCAACCTGTCCTGAAAAAGATCGGCGAGAACAGTGACAGACAAGCCGTCGCCTGCATTCAAAAAGTCCAAAGCGGCACCGGTACCACGGGAACCGCAACCGATAAGGGCGGCTCTGACGGGTTTGCCGTCAATGGCTTTATCGCCCAGTTCGGGGATAAAGTACTCGCTTACTGGGCGCAATGGAACATATTTGTCCGAAACGCTGCCATTGCTGCATGAGTTGAGAAGACCAGCCCCAAGAACGCTTCCAACGCCTACTGCTGCTGTGCCGGTTAAGAAATCCCGACGATTAATTGTTTGTTTATTTGTCATTGAAGAATAAATTGAAATTTAGTATTAAAAATAAAACTGCAAAATAAAATAAAATTTATCAAAAGAACAAATTCAGAATCATTTTTTTTGTTTTTTCACATATCTCAAAATAAAGTGTTATTTTTGCAAGTGAATCAACAAATTGATATATAATGCAAAAGATTGTCATTTTTACAGTTGTTATTTTGTTGACCGGCAGTTGCGGGCAAAGCGGTTCTTTGGATCAGCATCCGGCAGCGACCGACTCTGTTCTGTATTATTTGGAACAAAGCCGCCAGCAAGCCGATAGTGTGGCAGACCGCGCCTTTGCTCACGCCGGCAGGGCGCTGTTGCTTGCCCGCAGTAAAAATCCGGGATCGCAAGTTATGTTCGGGTTGTATGTCCGGTTGGCAGTTGCATCGCACCAAATCGGCAATTACGAACTTTCCGATGCTTATTACAGGCAGGCGCTCGAATTTTCATCAAAAGTACCGCCGGATACGATAGCCGGCATTTACAACCGGATTGCCGAAATTGCTCTTCGCCAGAAAAAAACAGACGTAGCGATGGAATATTACCCGAAAGCGCTGCAAATACGCCGCGAAAGAAACGATTCGGAAGGCATTGCTTCCTCTTTGCTCAACATTGGGACGGTGTATCAGGCAGAAGGCTACTATGAGCAAATAGAGGGCAACACCAACAGAGCCGAGAAAAATTATGAACACGCGGAAAATCTATACAGGGAAAGTTTGGATTTATACATTATATTAAAGAACCAACAGGGACAGGCAAATTGCTACAACAACCTGGGCAGTTTGGCTCGCGACCGCAATCAACCCGAAAAAGCGCTTGATTATTATCGCCAAAGCGAAAAAACATATCTGCAAATGAACTATGCCGAAGGTTTGGTGGCTACTTACAGCAATATGGGAATGACTTATCAGGATATATCCGAGATAAACGGGGCTGTGAAAAACAACGAAGCGCTGGAATATTACCGCAAAGCGCTTTCCACTATTGCCGGTTATCCGGTATCGCCTGCTATCGCGGTGCATAGCTATTTTGCAGTGGGAATGTTTTTCAGGGAAATAGACCAACCGGATTCTGCAGCCTTTTATTACAGCAAAACCATTCAAACAGCCGAAGCATCGAAACTGTTGGGTGCGCTGCAAATGGCTCTCAGGGAAAGAAGCCGCCTGTATGCTGCCGATGGTCGCTACAAAGAGGCGTATCTTGATTATGTAGCCTACAAAAATGCTGACGATGAACTGTTGGACAAGAAAAAGAAGCAAAGTTTCATGCAAAAATCGATGCAATACGAATTTGACGTGAAACAACAGGAACAACTGTATAAAAACCAACTTCAAAAAATATTCATCATTGCGCTCAGTTTTGTCGTACTGTTGATTGCGTTTTTTGCCATCGCGATGAAGAAAATGAATCGGCTACTGTCCCGACAACAGAAAGACATCACTGACAGTATCAGGTGTGCAAGCCTTATCCAGACAGCCACTCTTCCACCCTGCGACTATATGAAAAGCGTTTTGCGCAATCCGTTTTTCATTCTTTACAAACCGTTGAATATTGTCAGCGGCGACTTCTACTGGATGACGCAAAAGGGCGAATACACTGTGGTGGCGGCAGCCGACTGTACCGGACACGGTGTACCCGGTGCCATTGTCAGTATGTTGGGTATCTCGATGCTCGACAAGATTGTGACAAGGATGGACACACCCCGTGCCAACAATATTCTCAACGAACTTCGCACCGAAATCATACGGCTGCTCAATCCCGAAGCCACTGCAAGCGACACGGACAACGGGATGGACATTGCTTTAACGGTCATCCATCATCAGGAACAGGAAATCGAATTTTCAGGAGCAAATAATCCTCTTTACCTTGTGAGAAACCATCAGTTGCTTGAATACAAAGCCAACCGTATGACGGTGGGACTGGGAGAAAGAAAAGACGATCCGTTTACTTCCGTTTGCATTCCTTACCGGTCGGGCGACAGGGTTTATCTGTTTTCCGATGGTTACAAAGACCAGTTTGGCGGCGCAGAGGGTAAAAAATTCCTTTCACAAAGGTTCAAAGAATTGCTTGTTTCCCTGTCCGACATTCCCATCGCCAAGCAAATGACTGTGTTGGATGAGAAACATACGGAATGGAAAGGAAATTTACCGCAAGTGGATGATATTTTAATAATTGGTATTGAATTTTCATAATTAATAACTATATTTGCGCCTTCAAATACTATAGATACGTTTTGCTATGATTAAAAGATATTTAGGGGTATTATTCGTGTGTTTATGCGCTTTCCCAGTCATTGCTCAGGAAAGAGGCACATACCACATATTGAGTGTAACGGGGAACATTACAGACCGCAAGACCAACAAGGCATTGCTGATTGGCGACAAGGTAAACCTGCAAACCGAACTGCAGTTTGGCGATTTGTCAGATAAAGCGGTATTGTTAAGCCCCTCGAAAGTAAAATACCGGTTGGAAATGCCCGAATCATCGCTGACAGGACAGCAGTTGGTGGTGACTTCGCAAAAAGCCCTGCAAACCGTGCGGAGCAAAAGTATTCAACTGCAGGGTACGCGGGGCGCAACAGTAAAAATGGCTACCGAGGGCGTTTCCGTGCAAGCGCTCAAAGCGTATTTCGGCGCCGACACTTTCTCCATTATCGGCAATACGTTCAAACTGCCGGTGGCGTCCAAAGACCTTGCCAATTACAAATTGGTGGTGCGCTACGAACATCCGACAGGAGTGAACAACATCAAAACTTCGGACTTTACACTAAGCAAATCTGCTTTGGGAGTGGATGATCGTTTTTCGGAAATAAAAGAGTGCTTCATTCTGCTGGATGACGGCAAAACGGTGCAGCCTGTCACCCAGATATGCCTGTTTTTTGTGGATGAAGACCGCCTGCTGAAAGAATTTGCAGCCCTGTTGACAGCATTGAACATCAAAAAAGACAACACCCCAAAAACACAAATACTGTTGAAACAGTATTGTCTGGATATTTACGGAAACATTGACCAGACAAGCCTTAACAATGTAACGAATCGTTTTTTTGAATAATAATAATACATAACAATAGAAAACTATGAAAAACCAGTTTTTTGCTTTTTTGCTCTTCTTTTCCTGTGCCGCCTACGGGCAAGACCTGATTGTCACTACTACCGGCGACAGTTTGAACTGCAAAATTGTTGACGTGCAGACGGATGTTATCAAATTCCGTTTCGGCAGTGGCAATCCCATTGATATCAAACACACAGAAGTGAGTTCGTACGAATATAATTTTGAACCAGTACCGGGACCACCAGTACCAAAATCCAAACGCAAGGTTTCCATCGGACTTCAGGCAGGCGTGAATGTCGCTAATATCCACCACGAATATACAAACAGTTCTTATTTGAGCGACTACGAACTTTTGGTGTTTTTAGAATATTACACCGAATTGTACGACACAGATTTGGGGGCACCTGATGATGTAAAGTTGGATATAGTCGGCTATAAGCCCAAAGCCGGTGTCACCGCCGGTGTCACCATAGATATTCCTTTGAGCAAAATCATTTCTCTGCAAAGTGGGTTGTTCTATAGCGGTAAAGGTTCTTCTTATACCGAAAACCATCGACTGGTTTACGGAAGTAGCGAAATTATCGCCAAAATAGTCACTCACTATAAACTGTCCTATCTGGAAATACCTGTCGTAGCGAACTTTCAGATTCCATTCAGCGACTTGGTGAAATTGAATCTCAACGCGGGTCCATACGTGGGAGTGGGGATAGCCGGAACTACAGAAGGCAAGGTAACCGTACTATCCACTACATCTAACACAGATCCTGTCAAAGTTTTTACCGAAGGAGGAAATGACGATAACGGCGCGTTAACAAGATTAGACGCCGGATTAACTGTTGGCGGCGGTTTGAGTTTTGGTCACTTTCTTGTCGGACTTCATTACAATTTGGGATTGAACAATATCAGCACTTTTACAACCAACGAAACAGCCAATACAAGTACTTTTTCCGTCCGGTTAGGATATCATTTCTGAGCGCTCAATAAAAGAACACATCGTTGGGCTAAATCTTTTTTTGAGGTGCTATGATGCCCGAAGGGCTTGATTTTCATAACCGCAGGCGAGCGAAGCGTTGCCTGCGGTAGTGCGAACACACGAACACTACTGCCTGAAAGGCA
>JAITTD010000203.1 GCA_031287245.1 Bacteroidales bacterium | reverse complement strand
CTTTGACTGCTCTTTACGGGCAGCCGGCGCTGGATTTCGGTCTTGACGTGGCATTGATAGCCGTTGAGGAATTGGGATTGAAGAAATCTGCCGTGCTGGCGTCCATGCTTTATCATTTTGCAGGCGTTGCCGCGCCCTCCGACAAAAAAGAAGACAGTGAAGCGATAGATATAGAGAAAATTCGTCAGATTTTTGGCGAAAAAGTGGCGGTGATGACCGGCGAACTGGCACGTATATCTGGTATTTCCGTCAACGACAGCGTACATCAGGCGGAAAACTTCCGCAATATGCTGCTCTTGATGGTGACAGACATCAATGTGATACTCATCAAACTGGGCGAACGGCTCAAACTGATGCGCATTCTGGAAACATTTCCTGAAAACGAGCGTTATTCCTTTGCCTCCGACAGTTTTTACCTCTTCGCACCGCTGGCACACCGTTTGGGTTTGTACAACATCAAATCGGAAATGGAAGACCTGTCGCTGAAACAAATACAGCCCGAAGCATACAGGAACATCACCCACAAATTAGCCGCAACCACCTCTAAACGAAACAAGTTCATCAAAGAATTTGTGCAACCCATTCACGACGAGTTGACCCGACAGGGGTTTAGTTTTTCCATCAAAGCGCGGCTCAAATCGGTGTATTCCATTTACAACAAGATGGTGAAGCAACATGTTGATTTTGAAGAAGTGTATGATTTGTTCGCTATCCGCATCATTCTCAATTCCGAATTGACTAAGGAAAAATCGGATTGCTGGCACGTATATTCGGTGGTGACGGACTTTTACCAGCCCAACCCGCTCAGAATGCGCGACTGGATTTCGGTTCCCAAGTCAAACGGCTACGAATCGCTGCACACAACGGTAGTAGGGCACGAAGGGCGCTGGGTGGAAGTGCAGATACGCACTGCCCGCATGGACGAGATTGCCGAAAAGGGATTGGCGGCGCACTGGAAATACAAAGGCGGGCAAGCAGACACCAACATGGAACAACTGCTGCAACAAATCCGCGAAAGCATCGATTCGCCCGACGCCGAAACGTCCGAACGCCTGGACAATATGAAGTTGAATCTTTACTCGAAAGAAATATTCGTGTTCACGCCCAAAGGCGACCTGCGCAAATTGCCGGCGGGTTCCACCGTACTTGATTTCGCCTTCGACATCCATTCCAGCATCGGCAGTTCCTGTGTAAGCGGCAAGGTGAACGGAAAGAATGTCCCCATCCGCCATGTGCTGCAAAACGGTGACAGAGTGGAAATCAACACCTTTAAAAACCAAAAGCCCAATGCCGACTGGCTCAACGTGGTGGTCACATCGAAGGCTCGCAATCGTATCAAGGCTTTGCTAAAAGACGAAGAGCGCAAAATATCCGAACAGGGACGCGAAATACTGACCCGCCGCTTCAAAAACTGGAAACTGAGTTTTGACGACAATGCGTTGAAAATCATTCAGAAAATACAAAAAGTAAAGACTTACACCGAGGTATATGCCTTGGCAGTGGACGACAAACTGGATTTTCCTGCCATCAAAGAGGCAGTGTCGGCAACGGAAGATAAGAGCAAAACGCCCGACAGAATTGATGAACAGATAGCAGGAAAACTGGCTCGCCCGCGCCAGAGAAAGGCGAACGAAAAGGATTACATCGCTATTGACGGAAAGACGGGTGGTTGGAATTTCAAATTAGCGCCATGCTGCAACCCTGTGTATGGCGACCGCATTTTCGCCTTTGTCACCATCAACGAAGGGGTGAAGATTCATCGCGCAAACTGTCCGAATGCCAAGCAAATGGCGGAAAAATACGGCTACCGCATCATGGATGCCCGCTGGGTGGACTCCGAGCAGGACACACTCTATCAGGCAGACTTGTGGGTGAAGGGCTACGACGAAACAGGCATAGTAAACCGCCTCACAGAAATCATTTCCAAAGAAATGAACACTGCCATCCGTTCCATTTCCATACAAACCAGCGACGGCATCTTTGAAGGCACCATCTCCGTGCTGGTGAAAGACAACAATGATTTGGATCTGCTCATCAACAAAGTGAAAAAGGTAAAAGGCACACTCCATGCCTCCCGAATTAATTCAATTAAAAATTAAAAATTACGAATCACCCCCCAAATCTACACCTACAATGGGTGAACTCACCTGATTTCAATTAGATAAAAAATATTTTCAAAAAAGTGAAAATAAATTTGGTAGATATAAAGAATAGTTATAATTTTGTACCGGTTTAAAAATTGTAATCAATCCATATTTATAATGGATATTAAAGCGGAAATATTGAGCAAGTTGACAGAATGTGGCGTGAAACCTTCGCCTCAGCGAATGGCTATTTTGCAATTTTTGGTGATGCACCCTGTCCATCCGACTGTTGAATTTATTTACAACAGTTTGTCGCCGAAAATGCCCACTTTGTCAAAGACAACCGTTTACAATACCCTAAAACTGCTTTCGGAGCACAGGGCTATTCAAACGCTTGTGATTGACGAAAAAAACATTCGTTACGACGCCACCACCATGGTGCATGCGCATTTCCACTGCAAAAATTGCGGGAAAGTGCTTGACCTGCATGTAAAAGGATTGAACGGGCTGAAAGTAAAAAATCACCATGTGAAGGTGACAGACTGTCAAATCTATTACAAAGGTCTGTGTGAAGATTGTAATAATTTGGAAATGGAATAATTATTTTTATTTATATAGTTTTTGTTTAACAATTAAATTTTTTAGCAACATGAAAAAGAAATGGATTTGTACTGTGTGCGGATACGTACACGAAGGTGACGAGGCTCCTGAGGTTTGTCCGCAATGTAAACAGCCTAAGAGCAAGTTTAAGGAATTAGTAGAAACGGCAGGCGCTTTGAAGTTCGCCGATGAACACGTTATTGGAGTAGCCAAAGGCGTTGATCCTGCTATTTGGGACGGATTGCAGGCTCATTTTATGGGCGAGGCAACCGAAGTGGGCATGTATATCGCTATGAGTCGTCAGGCTGACCGCGAGGGCTATCCCGAAATTGCAGAAGCCTTCAAGCGTTATGCCTACGAGGAAGCCGACCACTGCGCACGCTTTGCTGAATTGCTTGGCGAGATGGTTTGGGACACCAAGACCAACTTGAAAAAACGCATGGAAGCCGAAGCAGGCGCTTGCGAAGACAAAAAACGTATCGCAACGCTGGCAAAACAGCAAAATCTGGATGCCATCCACGACACTGTGCATGAAATGGCTAAAGACGAAGCACGCCACGGAAAAGGTTTTGAAGGTCTGTACAACAGGTATTTCAAGTAAAAGACATTCACTTCTTTTTAAAAAAACAAGGGCTGTCCTAAAAGCACGCAGGCAACGCAGATAAAACAGATTTTCGCAAATTTGTACAATAGGATAAAACACAGATTATTAACTATTTAGATTTGCGTTTATCTATTAAATCTACGTGCTGAAAACTTTTGAGACAGCTCCTTTTTTTATTTCCTATCCCTTGGCCGCAATGGTTTCTATCTCCACCAATGCTTCCATTGGCAGTTCGTGCACGGCATAAGCAGCGCGGGCTGGCGCCTCCGTCGGGTAATACTTTGAATAGACGGCGTTCATTTCCGCAAAGTATTTCATGTCGGCGAGCAGACATGTGGATTTCACCACATCAGCAAAGGAATATCCGGCTGCGGAAAGCACTGCGCCTATGTTTTTGAGCACCTGCTCCGTTTGTTCGGTAATGCCGCCTTCCACGATTTTCCCCGTTGCCGGATTGAGCGGAATTTGTCCCGATACGAACAGCATACCGTTGATTTCTACAGCCTGACTGTACGGACCTATTGCTTTAGGAGCATTTTCTGTTGAAATTATTTTTTTTGACATTTTAATTCTGTTTATCGAAATACTTCAATTTGAGTTCGGTGAGCACTTTTTTGGTGTATTGCGGAAAATCACCGTTCATCATCCATGCATAGTAGGCGCTGTTTTTTGTCAGCACATCGCTCACTTTCTGACCTTTATATCTGCCGAAATTGAAAATTTCTTCATTGTTGTTGTTCAAAATGATGCGACCGACAAAGTCCACCGCATCGTTTTGCGCGGAATACGCGGCCAAAGGCTCTATCTGACAGGGCAAGTCGTCATACCTGTCCAGTTGCGATTGCAGCACTTCGTAGGTGGCTCGCACATCGGCTTCGGCACTGTGAGCGTTCACCAACTCTTTGCCGCAATAAAACCGGTAGGCGGCACTGAGCGTCCGTTGTTCCCGTTTGTAGAAAATCACCTGTACGTCAATACAATTTTGTTTTTTCAGGTCGAAGGTCACGTCGGCGCGTAAAAACTCTTCTGCCAAAAGAGGCAGATCGAACTTGTTGGAGTTATAGCCCGCAAAATCGCAATCCGCGAACGAGTTGACCAATGTTTGCGCTACCTCTTTGAATGTAGGTGCATCTTTCACGTCCTCATTGCTGATGCCGTGAATAGCAGTTATTTCTGCCGGTATTGGCACCGTAGGATTGAGGCGGTAGGTTTTTGATTCTTCACGTCCGTCGGGAAAAACTTTCAGATACGACAATTCCACAATACGATCACTGGCGATATTCATCCCCGTTGTTTCGAGGTCGAAAATCACCAATGGATTCTTCAGTTCAAGTTTCATTACTCGGCGATGGTCATAGGCATAATCAGCATCAGGATATCCTCGCCTTCAATCTCTACCTGAACGGGCAATGCGAGGATAGCACGCGACGGATCGGACATTTCCAGTACAATATCGGTCGATGCCAAGTTGGAAATCAGTTCCGACAGGAAATCCACCTTGAATCCGATGTTCATTTCCAAGCCGTCGTACTGGCATTTGAGCATATCATGCGAAGCGATGGAAAAATCAATGTCCTGTGCAAAAACAGTGACCTGATTGTTCTTCAATTCCATTTTCACCAATTTGGTAGCCTGATTTGCAAACATTTGAACGCGGCGCAACGAATTGAGAAATTCCACGCGGTCAATAGTCATTTTGTTGGGATTGTCAAGGGGAATCACCGAAGTGTAAGCGGGGAATGTGCCTTCCACCAGACGGCAAATCATGGTATATTCTGCAAGTTTGAACAGTGCATTTTTGTCATCGAAAGAAATTTCGACGTCTGACTGTTCTTTGGTCAGCACGTTTTTGAGCAGCGCTGCCGGTTTTTTGGGAAGAATGAACGAACCGTCCTTCTCTGCTTTGACATCGTTGCGGCGATAGCGCACCAATCTGTGCGAATCGGAAGCCACCATGGTGATATGGTCGGTGCTCAATTCAAAAAAGATACCGTTCATCACCGGACGATATTCGTCGTCGCCTGTGGCAAAAATAGTTTTGCTGATGCCTTGCAAAACGACGTCGGCAGGTATCAGCAATGGAGTCACCATATCTTGCTTCAACTCCGGCAGTTGTGGAAAATCGTCGGCTGAGTCGCCCATAATATTCGATTCGCCTGTTTCGGAGAGAATTTGGATGGTAAATGTTTCAGTATTGATATTGAACGTCAGTGGCTGATCTGAAAATTTTCCAAGATACTCGGTGATAAACCGTGCAGGAACGGCAATAGAGCCTTCTTCGGACACGTTCTCCAACGGCATCCGGGTGATTAACGTGGTTTCCAAATCGGACGCCGTTATTTCCAAGGTGTTACCCTCTAATTTGAATAAGAAGTCATTCAGAATGGGCAAAGCATTTTTGCTGTTGATGACCTTATTGATTGCCTGCAAACGATTTAGCAGTTCCGAACTTGATGTTATAAATTTCATGTTGATATAATTATTTAATTACCAATAATATAAAAAGTTTATATACTTTAAAAGAAAGGGCAAATTTACATTTTTTTTCGGTTATTTGCAAAAATATAAAAAATGAATTGCGACTGGGCGATTTTGGCATCTTCAAGGTCGTTCAGTGAGGGACAATTAACAATTGACAATGGACAATTGACAATGGACAATTGACAATGGAATCGCGGATATAAGGGCGCACTTATTCCGTTCTTCCGTTTACTCGTTTATCCGTTTACTCGTCAATAGCCCTATCGTTCGTCCTTTGTTTCCTACGGCACAATAATACATATAATATATGCCGTTTTTGGGGTTCTTCACCAATGAAATTTT
>JAITTD010000183.1 GCA_031287245.1 Bacteroidales bacterium | reverse complement strand
AATCATCAAGTTGTACAACCACGAAACGGACGATGAGGATATAAAAGCGATGACGGATATTTTGCACCACGTGGGCACCGACCCCGAAGAGCGCAAGGAGTTGGACAATGAAATGGAAGCACAGCGCACATATAACGAGTGGTTTGGCGAAAAAGATAAGATCATTGCCGAAAAAGAAGTTGCCCTTGTCGCTGAAAAAGCCAAAGTTGATGCCGCCCTTGCCCGCATCGCTGCATTAGAGCAACAATTAAAAAACGAACAGCATGACCACCAATAAAAAATAAGCAGGAACATGTAAATGATTAATAACTAATGAAATACGCCGCAAAGATAAGCAAATGAATACGAATAATCAACAAAAAAATGTTGATGAAAAGAAAAATTTTCCGTTAATTTGTGCTTTATTTTATGTCATGAAAACATTTCGCTTTTTGCCGGTTTTTATCTCTTTTCTCTTTTGTCTTTCCTGCTCAGGAACGGAGAAGAGCGAGATAAGAGCATCGGAAATTTTAAAGATACTCAAAAAAGGGGGACACATCCAGATGGTGGACAAAATTATTCTGGACGACCTTGATTTCACGCAGGCATCCGAACTTTTTATAGTGAACGCCAACCAATTGCAGTGTGAAATAAATGCCAGCATTTTTTTCAGCCATTGCATTTTCATGGGAAAAGTGACCACCAACGGTCGTTACACGGAAAAACTGCCTGTTCAAACCTCTTTCAAAAACAATCTTGTCTTTTCGGCTTGCGATTTCAGGGGAGCGGCTCATTTCGACCAGACGGTGGTGTTCGGAATGTTCAATTTCAGTCAGTCTGTTTTCCGCGAATCGGCGTCGTTCAATCATGTTGCTGTGTGGGCAAAGGACAGTTACTTTTCGGAAATGGTGGCAGAAAAAGACTTTTCAATGGTATATGCCGCCTTTGCGGGTAATTTCCATTGCCTCAGCGCACGGTTTGCAGGGAATGTTTCTTTTCAGGAAACTTCCTTTTGGGGAAAACTGGTCTTCAACCAGAGTGAATTTAAGGGGCGCGTTGGTTTCGACCTGATTTCGGTCTATGGCAACGCCTTTTTCCACCACACGAAGTTTGAAAAGTTTGCCGATTTCTCCTCTTCGCGCTTTTTGCACACTGCCGACTTTGTCAACACCGTTTTTGGCGGAAAAGGCAGTTTTGAGAAAGCAACTTTCCTGAATACCGCCCGTTTCGTCGGTGTGGATACTAAAAACGACTTAAATATGAACGATATCATCACCCTTTCAAAAATTAAAGAGAATGAAAACAATTAAACAGTATTTTACAATTGCTTTGATAGCGCTGTTCGTGCCGCTTTTCAGCGGTTGTGACAAAAGCGAGATCATCGATGAAATTATTGACATCCTTGCGCAAGTATTTCCAACCGGTTGGTTGCAGGAAGAGGAAGATATGGACAATATTCCCGAAGACATCACTCCGTTTGATGATAAAGATGCTTCGTCTGAGGAAAAAGTGGTGGATTTGTCGTCCAAGTTTCCTCCCATCGGCGACCAGGGGCAATATGGCACATGCGTGGCATGGTCCACCGCATATAACCTGAAAACCGCGCTGAACGGCATCGAAAAAGGTTGGACTGCCAGCCAGTTGGCTGACAAGAACAACCAGACCAGCCCTGCCGACCTGTGGATGGCGCTTTCATCAAGCGATAGAGGTTCCAATTGCAATGGCACCAACTTCGAGCCGGCATTGGACGCCATGATAGCCAAAGATATAGCATCGCTGGGCGCCGTAGCCTACACTTCAATCAATTGCAGCGGCTCGTCGTCAGGGAAGGGGAGTGGCAACAAACTTGCCAACTACCGCAAAATAGCCTCCGAAACCCAGGGGCTGACAGTGGACAATTTCAGGGGTTACCTCCAATCCGGACGTCCCATTTCCATAGGCGCAAGATTGGGCGACCGTTTCATGGGTTGGAACAGCGCCTCTGTCATTAATTCCGACACCTACAATAATCCCGGAATGCAACACGCCTACCATGCCATGGTGCTGGTAGGTTATGACGACAACAAAAGCGCATTTCGCGTAAGAAACTCATGGGGCTCTTCGTGGGGCGACAATGGCAGCATTTGGGTGGAGTATGATTTCTTCTGCAAAAGTTTCTGTTTTGCAGCATTTGTGGCGCAAAACGTCAACAGCGTGTCTGCATCTTCAAGCGATGGCACTATCAGTTCGGTAAGCAAAGGCGATGACTTGTTGGCATATTATGCAGAAGATTACGAATTAAAAGACGACCCGGACTACAATCGGGAATTTTATTACGAAGTATATAATGCCGGAACGAACGATATCACTCCCGATAAGGATTGGACAGTGACTTATATGCTCTACAATGCCAAGGACGCTAAAAAATATGACATCATTTATGAAGATTATTACAGCGATAAATACGGAACAGACAGAATCAAGTGGCTTTCAAGACCAAATTTCTTGTCCGGTGGCAGTTATTATAACAATTACGCTGTGGAAAAAGGAACATTAGCCGGATACACGATTTATGGCGAGGAAGGTTTTGTCATCACATACAAAATGCCGAACACTATCAGCGGTCAGTACTATTTGGTAGTGATGGCTGATTCATACGAGAAGATAAAGGAAGTGAACGAGGACAACAA
>JAITTD010000069.1 GCA_031287245.1 Bacteroidales bacterium | reverse complement strand
GCTGAAAAGCAACAAGCCAGGACAAGAAAAAACAATCTTCGCATGCTTGAAAATTAAAGGCAGCAAAAGTAATTGAAATAATGAAACAGTAGAAAAGATTAACACTATTTAAGATTTTATTTCCCAAAGCATCTGCATCATTTCGTTGATACAGGTAGAACAATCCATATAAGAATATTTGAAGATTACCTTGGACTGTTTATTTTTTTATTTATTTTTCATCTTGTTTTGTATTATGCTTATTTTCAATAGAATAGATTGATTGTTGCGTCCTTTCAACTATTCCACTCTGCACTCATCCATTCCATGTATCCCGTTCAAAAAATCTGTCGTGTTCATTCGCTTTTTTCCTTCCAATTGCAGACTTTTTACCGAAAGCCATCCATTGGAAGCGGCAAGTTGAAAACATTTTTTACCGTCGGATTTTATCGTCCCTGCAGTAAGGGCAGTGTCGGGCATCGGCTCTGTTTCAAAGATTTTTAGTGTAAGGCGTTTCCCTGTGGGGAATACGAGGGTTGTCCATGCTGCCGGACAGGGCGAAAGCCCACGGATGAAGTTATGTACCTGCATGACATCTTGATTCCAGTTGATTTGGCAGGTTTCCTTGAAAATTTTTGGTGCAGACTTTAAAAAGCCGACTGTTTTCTGCGGTACAGGTTGGCAATTGCCTTGTTCAATCATTCGGATGGCATCAACTAAGTGCTGTGTGCCGCTTGTCATCAGTTTGTCGTGCAGCGTTCCGGCGTTGTCATGGGGTGAAATGGCTTCTTCGCGGTACGACAGGATGTTGCCTGTGTCAATATCCTTTTCGATGAAAAACACTGTGGTGCCGCTCGTTGTTTCTCCATTGATAACCGCCCAGTTGATAGGTGCAGCTCCTCGATACTGTGGCAGTAGCGAGGCATGCAGGTTGACGGTACCCAACGGCGGCATACCCCACACTTCTTCGGGTAGCATCCGAAAAGCCACCACTACGAATAAATCGGCTTGGTAACTCTGCAATTGTGCTATAAAGTCAGGGGCTTTCAGTTTTTCAGGTTGCAAAACGGGCAAACTGTGCGCAATGGCGCAACGTTTCACATCCGGCTGTTGTATCTTTTGCCCTCTGCCAACAGGTTTGTCGGGTGCAGTGACCACAGCCGCCACTTCTATGCCCGCGTTGAGTATCGCCTCCAGTGAGGCGCTGGCAAATTCGGGCGTTCCCATGAAAATAATGCGCATAAACTCAGGATTTAGTGACTAACTCCAAGCGATGTCCCATTTTGTCGTGCTTGGTTTGCAAATATTTGTGGTTGTATTGATTGGGCTGTATTTCAAGCGGCACGTTTTCCACAATGTGGATGCCATAACCTTCCAATGCAATTCGTTTTATCGGATTGTTGGTCATCAGGCGGATAGAGCCAAGTCCCAACTCGCGAAGAATGCTGGCGCCAACGCCGTAATCCCTTTCATCGGCTTTGAAACCGAGGTCGATATTGGCTTCCACCGTGTCGCGTCCCTGTTCTTGCAGTTTGTAAGCCGCAATCTTGTTGAACAATCCTATCCCTCGCCCTTCCTGACTGAGATACACCACTACGCCCTTGCCTTCTTTCTCAATCAGACGCAAGGCGTGTTGCAGTTGTTCCCCGCAGTCGCAGCGGTAGGAACCAAGTATATCGCCGGTAAGGCAGGATGAATGTACCCGAACCAGCACCGGTTCGTCTTTTTGCCATGTTCCCTTGATGATAGCCAAATGTTCCAAGTCATTCGATTTCTGAACGAAGGGAATCACCTCAAAATCGCCGTATTTGGTAGGAAGTTTCACTCTATCGCCCATTTTTACAATGGTTTCCTGTTGCAGACGATATTTTATCAAATCTTCGATAGAAATAATTTTCAGTCCGAATCTATCGGCAATCTGGAAAAGTTCGGGAAGCCGCGCCATTGTGCCGTCTTCGTTGAGTATCTCCACCAGTGTGCCTCCCGGGCGCAATCCTGCCAAACGGGTGAGGTCAACTACCGCCTCTGTATGCCCCGAACGCCGCAGCACGCCTTTCTCCTTGGCTTTGAGCGGCGCAATATGCCCCGGTCTGGCAAGGTCTTCGGGACGGGTGGTTTCATCCACCAAGGCGCGGATGGTTTTGGCGCGGTCGGAGGTGGAAATTCCTGTTGTGCAGCCCTGCCCGATTAAATCCACTGATACGGTGAAAGGCGTTTCGTGCAGCGAGGTGTTGACGCCTACCATCATGTCTAATTCCAATTCTTCGCAACGCTTTTCCGGTAGCGGCGCACAGAGCATACCGCGTCCGTAAGTCACCATAAAATTGACTATTTCGGGGGTCACCGCTTCTGCGGCGCAGATAAAATCGCCTTCATTTTCGCGGTTTTGGTCATCCACCACAATAATCACCTTCCCCAATCGGATGTCTTCGATCGCTTCTTCTATTGTATTTAGCGTGTTATGAGCCATTTAGATATTTTATAAACCTAATTTACTTTTAAAATAAGCTATTGTCTTTGCCAATCCTTCTTCCAACGGCACTATCGGCTTCCATCCGCCTAATTTTTCGCCTGCCAGCGTGATATCGGGCTGGCGTTGAATAGGGTCGTCCTGCGGAAGCGGGAGATATTCAAGTTTTGACTTCGATTCGGTGAGTCGAATGACAATTTCTGCGAGTTGTTTGATGGTAAACTCACCCGGATTTCCCACATTGACGGGACCTGTAAAATCGTCGCCGGTGTTCATCAGGCGAATCATGCCTTCCACCAAGTCATCTACGTACTGGAAACTGCGTGTTTGCTGTCCGTCGCCGTATATGGTGATGGCTTTGTTCTGCAATGCCTGCACAATGAAGTTGGACACCACTCGTCCATCGCTGGGATGCATCTTGGGTCCGTAGGTGTTGAAAATGCGAATGAGTTTGACGCGGACGCCGTTTTGTTGGTGGTAATTCATGAACAACGATTCGGCACAGCGTTTACCTTCGTCGTAGCAGGAACGGATACCTGTCGGATTGACGTGTCCCCAGTAGGATTCCGGTTGAGGATGGATGCGCGGGTCGCCATACACCTCGCTGGTGGATGCTTGCAGCACTTTTGAGCGTGTTCTTTTGGCTAATCCAAGCATATTGATAGCGCCCATCACCGATGTTTTGATGGTTTTGATGCCGTTGTACTGGTAATGTACCGGTGAGGCGGGGCAAGCCAGATTGAAAATCTCATCTACCTCAGCGTAAAAAGGTGCCACCACATCATGGCGCACCAGTTCAAAATAGGGATTGCCTAATAAATGCACAATGTTTTCCTTTGAACCGGTGAAAAAATTGTCCAAACATATCACCTCTTTGCCTTCACGCAACAATCTCTCGCACAGGTGCGACCCTATAAATCCGGCTCCTCCGGTCACTAATACCCTTTTCATCGTTTTTATGTTTGTTATATCAAAAATCGGTTGCAAAAGTACTTATTTTTCCAATATGAAATGAATGTAATTTCAAGCAGTTGGAAATCAATTTATTCACCTTCCTCACGGCGTCAGCATCGGTGAGTAAATGATTGTATTCCTCATCTGATGCAGACAGCCGGGTGTTTCTGTACTTCATTCCGCCTTCTACGCGCTTTCTGAAAGTTCCATGAAGTTCCTTCAATCCGGTTTTTTTGATTAAATATTCCGCATTTTCGGACGTGATGCCGCTTCCAGGCATAATGACGATGCGATTGGCTGCCTTTTCAATCAATTGGCGTATCACATCGGCGCCTTCACAGGCGGTATCGCAACCTCCTGACGTTAGGATACGGTCGCAGCCGATAGCAATCACGTCTTTCAGTGCGCTGAAAAGTTCGTTGCTGCGGTCAAAAGCACGGTGAAAGGTGACGCTCATGGCGTAACGGCGGGCAATTTGCACCAATTTGCTGCAACGTTCCGTATCCACCGAACCGTCAGCGCGAAGGATGCCTGTCACCACGCCGTCACATCCGGTTTCGCCGCACAGTACGATGTCCTGCTTCATCATCTCAAACTCGTCATCATCGTAAAGAAAATCGCCGCCGCGCGGTCGGATGATGACATGAAGCCGGATGGTCAGTTTTTTTCGCGCCAGGCGTATCAACGCCGCCGACGGGGTGACGCCGCCTTCGGTCAGTCCCGAGCACAGTTCCACCCTTCCGGCGCCGGACGATTGCGCGGTTAAAGCGCTTTGAATGTTGTCAACACATACTTCAATCATTATTTGCAATATCAGGCTGTAAACGTATTCGGCAGCAGACTTCTTTTCCATTGAATGCAAGTCCCAGCAGGATGATTTTCCGGTCGAGGAACGGTTCGTAATAGCGTTTTTCGTGGATTTGGGCGATTGCCTGATCGAGCAAAGTGTCAAGTTTCTTTGTAGCGTGGTATTTCAATTCCGCCACAATAGCCACTCCGTCCTGCTGTAACACGGCGTCTATCCGTCCACGGCTGGTTATCTTTTCGCTTTGAATATGAAAGCCCAATAAGGTCATCCACACTTGAAAGATGATATGATAACGGGCTTCGCTGGCGTCTTC
>JAITTD010000062.1 GCA_031287245.1 Bacteroidales bacterium | reverse complement strand
CATGTCAAAGCGATCTTTTGAAAAGCAATTCAAAATTACTATCCATGAACCAGCATTTACTGAATAGCATCGTTCAACTGTCACAAAAATAATCCGGTAACACGATTTTGTTCGCATTATGAATGTCCTGCGGACAAGCGAACATTCCCCGTTAGGGGATACATATCAATAGAAAATAGGCATCCTACAAAACCTCGTAGAGGCTTTTGTTATAGTTATTTATTGATTAAAGACTACTAACGGGCATGATTATTGGGCAGATTGACCTGCAAAATGGTTGCGATTGCACGGCTGCAATCGCATTTTCCATTCTGCATTTCATGATTACTCTTCATTGTTTTCCGCTTCAAACTTCTTGATCAGTTCTGTTTGAATGTCGCCCGGCACCTGTGCATATTCAGCAAATTTCATTGAATAAATGGCACGTCCGCCGGTGATGGAACTCAGCGCGGTTGAATAGCGGTTCATCTCAGCCAAAGGCACGCGGGCTGAGATTTTCTCAAAGCCTTTTTCGCTGGTCATGCCCTGCACGATGGCTCGCCGTGTTTGAAGGTCGCTCATCACGTCGCCCATGCGGTCGGCAGGAACCCATACTTCTACATTGTAGATAGGTTCCATAATTTTGGGACCCGCATTCTTGAAAGCCTCTCGGAAGGCGTTACGTCCTGCCAGGCGGAATGAAATTTCATTGGAATCCACCGGATGCATCTTGCCGTCATACACCGTCACGCGGATGTCGCGGGCATAGGAGCCGGTGAGCGGTCCTTCCTCCATCTTTTCCATGATGCCTTTCAGGATAGCAGGCATGAAACGTGCGTCAATGCTGCCTCCAACGATGCTGTTATAATAAATTAACTTGCCTCCCCAAGGCAGGTTTTGTTCGTCTTTGTCGCGAACGGACACTTTGATTTCCTTTCCGCCTGTTTTGTACATGGTCGGGTCGGGCATCCCTTCTTCGTAAGGTTCGATGACCAGATGTACCTCTCCAAACTGACCGGCGCCTCCTGATTGCTTCTTGTGGCGATAGTCCGCTTGCGCGATTTTCGTAATCGTTTCGCGATAAGGTATTTTGGGTGCGATAAATTCGGATGCTATTTTATAAATATTGTCCAGATGCCATTTCACGATGTTGAGATGGTATTCGCCTTGACCGGACAAAATGGTTTGTTTCAATTCTTTGGAATATTCAATACGGATAGTAGGATCTTCCAGATTCATCCGTTGAAGCGCCTCGTTCATTTTTTCCTCGTCGCTTTCGTTGACAGCCTTGATGGCAGTACGAAATTTTGGGTCGGGGAACGCAATACGCGCAAATTCCACTGTACAGCCCGGTGCTACTAAGGTATGTCCGGTGCGGGCGCCTTTCAGTTTCACTGTTGAGCCTATGTCGCCGGCAACGAGTTTGGGCACTTTCTGGCGGTTTTTGCCTGCTGTCACAAAAAGTTGTGAAATGCGTTCCTTGTTGCCTGTTTTGGTATTCACAATGTCCATGCCTTCGGTGATTTCCCCCGACATGACTTTGAAATAGTTGACTTCGCCCAAATGTTGCTCAATGGCAGATTTGAAGACAAATGCCGCCGCCGGTCCCGAAGCGTTGCATGCTACTTCGTTCCCTGCATTATCTTTTGGGGCAGGCATTTCATTCGGTGCAGGCATTACGCGGGTAAAAAATTCCATCATACGCGCCACGCCATAATTTTTCTTTGCCGAGATGCAAACGACAGGAATAATCCCCATCGTGGTCAAACCAACTGTGATGCCTTTGCGCATCTCGTCTTCGGTGAGCGAGCCTTTGTCAAAGAAGGTTTCCATCAAGGTTTCGTCGTTTTCGGCGGCTTTTTCAATCAGTTGTTGACGCAGGTCTTCCGCCCGTTCTTTCTGGTCGGCGGGCACCTCGCTGATTTCTAATTTTCCACTGGCATAACTGTATTTTTTCATTAACAGCACGTCGATGAAACTGTCGTAACCGGTTCCTTCATTGAGCGGATACTGGATGACAGTGACATTTTTGCCAAGTCGTTCGGTGGCTTCTTCCACCACCTTGTCGTAATTGGATTTTTCATGGTCAAGTTGGTTGATGGCTAACACGCAACTTTTTTTGGCTTTTTCCAAGTAGCGGTAATGGATTTCGGTGCCTACTTCAATGCCATGCTGCGCATTGATGACCATCACGCCGACGTCGGCAACCGCCAGGGCTGCTACAGCGCCGTTTACGAAGTCGTCCGACCCGGAGGGGTCAATAAAATTGAGTTTTTTCTCGTTAAACTCGGCGTAGAGCGTCGTGGCAAATACCGAACTGCCGTTTTCGTGCTCAATGTCGCTGTTGTCCGAAACGGTATTCTTGTTCTCCACTTCACCACGACGCTCAATCACTTTGCCTTCCAAAAGCATCGCTTCGGCAAGCGTGGTCTTGCCCGAACTGGTGTTTCCCAGCAGGGCTAAATTCTTGATTTGATTTGTATTATAAACTTTCATATAGATAAATGATAAAAATAAGGTTATTTTTCAGGGTGCAATATTAAAAAAAAAAATCCAGATAACAACATCCGGCGAAAATTATTATCATTTTTTATGATTGTAGAATGATGTTAATTGCTTTTTCTCTCTTTGAGTGAGGATTTTCTCTCTTTGAGTGAGGATTTTCTCTCTTTTAGTGAGAATTTTCTCTCTTTGTGTGAGGATTTTCTCTCTTTGAGTGAGGATTTGA
>JAITTD010000289.1 GCA_031287245.1 Bacteroidales bacterium | reverse complement strand
TGTCTCATTATTCTTTCATTTTTCAATTTATCCTCCCTCGTGTGCGAGTGAACATCTCCCTCGTGTGCGAGTGAACACCTCCCTCGTGTGCGAGTGAACACCTCCCTCGTGTGCGAGTGCTGCGGTAAGTACGTTAGGTACGTTAGGTACCCTTACATATAATGTATAACAATGTATAACAATGTGTAACAACGTGTAACAACGTATAACAACGTATAACAACGTATAACAACGTGTAACAACGTATAACAACGTTTATACATTCATTCCTTTTATCTCAATTTTATCCCCGTTTTGAGGCACCAAAAAGCAGCCTTTTTCCGGTTCGGTCAGATAGCCGAGTATAGAGATTTCCTTGTGTCCGTCCAGTTTCTCGACAGCAGCTACGGGCACGGTGAATAGTAACTCGTAGTCATCGCCGCCGTTGAGTGCTGCCACCAAGGGTTCCATATAAAATTCCTCTGCCGTTTTGATGGTTTCATCGGCAATGGGTATTTTGTGATGGTGAATTTCGCATCCTGTTTTTGAAGCCGAACAAAGTTGCAATACGCCTGACGCCAAGCCGTCCGAGAGGTCAATCATAGCGGTGGGTTTGATATCCGCCGAAGTTAGCCATTCAACAATGTCTTTTCGGGCTTCTGGTTTGAGTTGTCTGCCCACAACATATTCATATCCTTCCAGTTGCGGCTGTATTCCTTTGCTTTCTTCAAATATCTTTTTTTCGCGGTCGAGCACCTGCAAACCCATGTAGGCAGCGCCAAGATCGCCCGAAACGCATAGCAGGTCGCCTTGTTGCGCTGTGTGGCGGTAGGTGATCCTGTCGGGCGCCACATCGCCGATGGCAGTCACGTTAATGCAGAAGCCGGTGAGGGATGGCGAGGTGTCGCCTCCTGCAAGGTCGGCGCCATAGTGTTCGCAGGCATGTTGAAGTCCCTGATATAACAATTCCAATGATTCTACGGAAAATTTTGCCGATACGGCAATGGATACCAGCAATTGGCGTGGGGTGACATTCATGGCATACAGGTCGGAAAAGGCAACCACAGCGGCTTTGTAGCCCAAATGCTGCATGGGCGTGTAGGTCAGGTCAAAATGGATGCCTTCCGTCAGAGTGTCGGTGGTGACAGCCAGTGTAGCATCACCGTATCGCAGGATAGCCGCGTCATCCCCGATGCCTTTCACTGTTGAAGGTTGTACAGTGCGAATATTCCGTGTGAGATGCCGTATAAGACCAAATTCGCCTAATTCTGAGATTGCTTGTGCCATAATTACAAAAAAGTATATGATACAAAGTTACGCATTTTTTGCATACGATGAAATATTTTTGAAAAATCTGCTATTGGTAACTGATTTTCATCCCGTGGATGGTGCGGTATAAATCCAATGCGAAAAGGTCGGTCATGCCTGACACAAAATCCAGCACCGACTGAATTTGCGTATATACCGGCGCATCCTGCCGACTGCGGTATTGCTCGGGCAGCAGCATCAGCAGTTTTTTGGCATAATGCGACTGCGGATGAAGCGCCGCATCAATAAAATCGTCCAGCAAGGCGCCAAGAATGTGGTATCCGGCAAGTTCCACTTCCACAACGGATGTGTGGTTGTATATGCGGTCAATAGAAATATTGCGGCATTGCTTCATTCCGGCTGCGGACGCCGCACTCAACGAATCGACTAAGGATTGGGAAAACTGTCCGCTCATGATTTCCTGATAATGCTGCATGAACACCGCAATACATTCACCGACCAGTTTATTGATAAGCGTCGCTCTCAGATAGGAAATCTGCTCGTTCACATCTGTCACTGTTTTGAAAATCTCCTGTTGATTGGAAAAATACTTCTTCCCCTCTTCCGAATCAGCGTCCCAAAAGGAAGTCAGAATGTTCGATGTTTCCTGATAGCTCAGTATTTTTAGTTTGTGGGCATCTTCCACATCCATGATTTGATAAGTGATATCATCGGCTGCCTCTACTAAAAAGACCAAAGGGTGGCGACAGTAGCGTGCCGGCGTGTCCGAGAGCCGGATGATTTTCTGCTCGGCGGCAAGTTCGGCAAAGGTTTCCTGTTCGGATGCGAAAAATCCAAATTTGCTCTTTCCTTCTTTCATACCGCCTGATCCGTAGGGATATTTCACCAAACTGGTCAGCGTGGCGTAGGTAAGCGCAAACCCGCCTTCGCGACGCCCGTAAAATTGGTGTGTCAGCACGCGAAAGGCATTGGCGTTGCCCTCAAAATGGGTTAAGTCGAGCCATTCCGTTTCGGAAACGCTGTTTTGAAGTTCTTTTCCGTTGCCATCTGAGAAAAACTTGGATATGGCTTTCTCACCGGAATGACCGAAGGGCGGATTGCCCAAATCGTGTGCCAAACAGGCGGCAGAGACAATGGAACCAAAGGTAGAGAACAAATCCAGTCCATCTGTTTTGGACACCTTTTCCAATTCAATTGCCAATAAATTGCCTAACGAACGTCCTACGCTGGCTACTTCCAAACTGTGTGTCAGCCTGTTATGTACAAATATGCTGCCGGGCAGGGGAAATACCTGCGTTTTGTTTTGCAGGCGTCTGAAAGGCGATGAAAAAATAATGCGGTCATAGTCGCGTTGAAATTGCGACCTGTCCGGACTTTTCGACAAATGGCTGGCGCTTCCCAGACGTTTAGCGGAAAGCAGGCTCTCCCACTGTAATAAATACTCCATAGATTGAGTGAATTTTGAATCAAAAGTAATTATTTCTTTTGATATTTCATAAAAAAAAAATAACTTTGTCATGAATTTAGTTTTTAAAAAAAGTTCAACATCAAGAAAATAATCGAATATGAATTTATTTGACAGGGTAAGCGAAGACATTAAAAAAGCGATGCTTGCAAGGGAAAAGGACAAATTGGAAGCATTGAAAGCGGTGAAATCTGCTTTTTTGCTGGCACGTACCGAGCCGGGTGCAAACGGTGAATTGACGCCGGATGCCGAGTTAAAAATTGTGCAGAAGTTGGTCAAACAACGCAAAGAGTCGGCAGAGATTTATGAACAGCAGAACCGTCACGAGTTAGCCGAAAAAGAGTTACTGGAAGCCTCGGCTATTGAGCAATATCTGCCGGCTAAGATAACAGATGCCGAGTTGGAACAAGCGCTCAAAGCCATCATCGAAAGGGTAGGAGCGACATCCCCTGCGCAAATGGGCAAAGTGATGGGCGTTGCCTCCAAAGAACTTGCCGGGAAAGCCGACGGGAAAGCCATCTCCGAGAAAGTAAAGCAACTTCTTAAAGTTTAAAGTTTGAGGTTTAAAGTTTGAGGTTTAAGGTTTAAAGTTTGAGGTTTAAAGTTTGAGGTTTAAGGTTTAAAGTTTGAGTTTAAAGTTTAAGATTTAATGACAACAAAATCATTGATAATTCATCATTGATAATTCATAATTGATAATTCATAATTCATAATTGATAATTCATAATTAAAAAAGATGTATCGTTTTTTGCGTTCCATATTGTTTTTGTTTCCTGCCGAATTTATCCACAAATTGGTGGCGGGTATATTGCGTCTGGCGTATGTCATTCCTCCTGTACGCGCTGTAATCCGTGCTTGTTACAGCGTCCGCGACCCCTTGTTGGAACGTGAGTTTTGCGGAATAAAGTTGGCTCATCCTGTCGGCTTGGCAGCGGGCTTCGACAAGAATGCCACGCTCTATTCAGCCTTTTCCATGCTTGGATTCGCGTTTATCGAAATCGGAACAGTCACACCTGTCGGACAAGCGGGCAATCCCAAACCGCGATTATTCAGAATAGTGCAGGATGAGGCATTGATTAACCGCATGGGATTCAACAATGAAGGCGCAGACGTGATAGTGAAAAGACTGAAAAAAGCACATCCTGCCGGACTTGTCATTGGCGGAAATATTGGGAAAAACACTCAAACGCCCAATAGTGAAGCGGTTACTGACTATCTATATTGCTTTGATGCCTTGTATCCATACGTCGATTACATCACAGTAAATGTCAGTTGCCCGAATGTGGCGGGATTGAGCGCTTTGCAAAACCCTGAAATTCTGCGAGACATATTGACCGCGATAGTGAAACATCGCAACAGACAAATAGAACGGAAACCCGTTTTGTTGAAGATATCGCCCGATTTGAGTATTCTGTATTTGGATGATATCCTGCAAATCGTTGAGGAATTGGGCATTGATGGCATTGTTGCCGTTAATACGACCACGCAACGCACCGGATTGACCATCGGTAAAGACCGGATAGAGGCAATAGGCAAGGGCGGCATGAGTGGAAAACCGCTGAAACTGCCGGCTTTGGAAACCATCAACTATATCAGGCAACGCACGAAAGGCAAACTTCCGGTTATCGGCACAGGTGGCGTCATGTCGCCGGAAGATGCTACCCGCCTGCTAAATGCCGGCGCTACCCTGGTGCAGGTGTATTCGGGCTTCATCTATCATGGACCATCCCTGGTGAAAAAAATCAACAAAGAGTTGCTGAAAATAATTATTAATGGTTAATGTTTAATTATTAATTCTTGGCATTTAAGCGTATCGAACAAATTTTCTGTGATTGTATTAAAAGGCGTAAGCCATTAATAATTAACAATTAATAATTAACAATTAATAATCATGCTTCAACAATTGAAAATTCTTTGCAGGCAGGGCAAACAAACGATTCCGAATGTGTCGGAGGTGCATCTTCACCAAAATTTCAGAGGGCGTCCTGTCATTAGCAATGCGGTGGTGGAACCGTCAGCCGTAGCCGAAATATGCCCTGTGTCTGCGATGGAGATTGCGCCACTGCGGATAGACCTTTGCAAATGCACTTTTTGCGGACTATGTGCCCGTGTTTTCCCCGAAAAAATACGTTTTACGAACGATTATCGTTTGGCAAGCAACGATCGTGAACGTTTGCTGATTGTCGAAGGTAAAGATCGGGCTGTAACGCTCCATTTTGAAAAGCGGCGACCGGAAATCAGAGATTTATTTAAAAAGTCGTTGAAACTTCGGCAAGTGTCAGCCGGCGGCGACAACAGCGTTGAGATGGAACTGAATGCCTGCTCTAACGTCAATTTTGACATGGGGCGCTTCGGGATAGAGTTTGTCGCTTCCCCGCGCCACGCCGATGGCATTGTGGTTACGGGACCCCTCAGTGGCAATATGGCAGAAGCCTTGCAAATATGTTACGATGCTGTTCCGGAGCCTAAAATCCTTGTGCTGGCAGGAGTGGATGCGCTCAGCGGTGGAATATTTGCCGGTAGCAAAGCCTTAGACCGCAGTTTCCTCAACAAATATCCGGTAGATTTGTACATACCCGGAAATCCGCCTCACCCGTTGACCATTATCAACGGCTTATTGGACTTAATAGCTGCTAATAAATAATGTATAGCGTTTTTCTATCAAAATTAAGTAGAGACAGCCATGCAACGCCGATGGGTTATTGGTTTTTCCGAAAATTCGTAATTCGTATCTGCGTTTGCCAAAAAAATAGCCGGTTCATGGATGAACCGGCATTTTTCGTTTTGCTTGGACGTGGAATTTACGCCGGAAGAATGGCTTCCGAAGGGCAAGAATCCGCACAAGTACCGCAATCGGTACAGGCGCTCGGGTCAATTTTATAAATATCGCCTTCAGAAATTGCCTCAACCGGACACTCTCCAATACATGTGCCGCAAGCAACACAATCACTATTAATAATGTATGCCATAGTAAAATAATTTTAAAAATGATGGCGCAAAATTACAACATTATTTAATTCGACAAATCATCCAAAGCAGTTTAGAATTATTCTTAATAATTTATCGTGTCAATTCCTTTCTGATTTGTTCTATTCGTTTATCAATCAATTGGTTGACTTTATCAAAATCGGATACGGAAGGCATATTTTCCTTCACGCTGACGTAATACTTGATTTTCGGTTCGGTACCCGACGGGCGGATGGAAATCTTGCTGCCGTCTTCCGTATAGAACTGTAACACATCTGATTTGGGCTGCTCAATAGGAGTTGTTTTGCCGGTTTTCAGGTCGGTAGCCGTCAAATTGACGTAATCCTGAATTTTGACTGTCGGCGAACCGTTGATGCTCTTCGGAGGGTTGCTCCGGTAATGATTCATCATGGCAGCGATTTCCTCTGTGCCGGTTTTGCCGGTTTTGATCACCGAAATGCCTGCTTCCTTGTAAAATCCGTATTGCGCGTATATTTCCAGCAAAATATCGTACAGCGTCTTGCCTTGGTCTTTTGCCCAAGCGGCTATCTCTGCAAAGTAGGCGCACGACATCACAGCATCCTCGTCGCGCACAGCGTCGCTGCGCAGCTAGCCGTAACTTTCCTCTCCACCGCCGATAAATGTGGCTTTCCCTTCGTTTTTGCGCAATATATCGGCAATCCACTTGAAGCCGGTGAGCACATCATAGCAGGGCACCTTGTGCGCAGAGGCAATTTCTGCCAACAAATCGGTGGTGACAATCGTTTTTACGATGTATTCTTTGCCTTTCAGTTTACCCAACTCTTTCCAGCGTCTGATAAGGTAATACACCAGCAACGCCGCAGCCTGATTTCCGTTGAGCAGTATCCATTCTCCCTTTTGGTCTTTCACCGCCAATCCTGCGCGGTCGGCATCGGGGTCGGTGCCCATCACAATGTCGGCATCCACCGTTTTGGCTTTTTGCACTGCCAAATCCAAGGCTGCCGGCTCTTCGGGATTGGGCGATTTGACGGTTGGAAAATTACCGTCCGGAATATCCTGTTCTGCTATATGATACACATTGGTAAAGCCTTTCTTTTTCAGCGCCAAAGGCACCAAATCGACCCCCGTTCCGTGAATCGGGGTATAAACGATTTTCAGGTCGCGATGCCGTTGAATGACTTCTGGCGAAAGCGTCAGTTTCACAATCATATCGGTATAAATCTCGTCCATTTCTTTACCGATGGTCGTAATCAAGGCTTTGGGTCCGTTGAATTTCACCGCCTCAATGGCTGTTTTGTTCACCTCCTCAATGATGGCTTTGTCGTGTGGCGGAATCACCTGCGCTCCGTCGTCCCAGTAGGCTTTGTATCCGTTGTATTCCTTGGGATTGTGCGATGCCGTGATGACAACGCCGCTCTGACAGCCAAAATGACGGACTGCGAACGACAGTTCAGGCGTTGGACGCAACGATTCAAACAGGTACACTCTCACCCCGTTGGCAGCAAAGATACCGGCGGCAGTTTCGGCAAACAACCGACTGTTGTTGCGGCTGTCGTGCGCTATGGCAACCGAAATTTCAGGCAACGCGGTAAAACTCTTTTTCAGATAGTTGCACAAGCCTTGTGTAGCCATACCTACCGTATAAACATTCATACGATTGGTGCCTGCGCCCATGATTCCGCGCAAACCGCCTGTTCCAAACTCCAAATTCCGGTAAAAACACTCCGTCAGTTCGTCAGGATGATGGTCGATCAGGTCTTTTACCTGCACACGGGTGGCTTCGTCAAACGAGCCGGAAAGCCACTGCCGGGCTTTCGCAAGAATATCTTCAGATGGATTCATAAGCAAAATTTAATTCCTCAAAAATACAAAAATATTCTTACTTTTGCAGAATATTCTGAAATATACATGAAAATTTATACCAAAACAGGCGATAAAGGGACGACTTCCCTCATTGGCGGCACGCGGGTAGCCAAGAATCACCCCCGCTTAGAGGCTTACGGCACGGTGGACGAACTGATGGCACACACGGCATTGCTGATGGACAGCATTAATGATGCCGATGATAAAGAATTTCTTTTGTGGACGCTGGAACGGCTGATGACCTTGTCGTCTGTGCTGGCTGCCGAAGGCGAGATGGCGAAAAAACTGCCGAGCCTGTTGCCTGAGGACGTACAGCGCTTGGAGCAAAAAATGGATGAAATGGAAAACGGATTGGAGCCCCTGCGCAGTTTTGTGCTTCCGGGGGGTCATCCGGCTGTTTCACAGTGTCATGTGGCTCGCACGGTATGCCGCCGCACCGAGCGGCTCATCGTGTCGGTGGAAGAGAATGAAGACATACCACCGATTGTAAATCAATACATCAACCGTATGTCCGATTATTTTTTCGTGCTTTCCCGAAAAATAGCAAAAGATTTACAAATTTCACAAAAAAACTGGATACCTATTGTATAGCAAAATATTTGTATTAATTTTGCACAGCGAAATTTTTAAACATAAGATTAAAATATAAATACTTAGCATTATGTATTGGACTTTAGAACTCGCATCCAAATTAGAAGACGCTCCATGGCCGGCAACAAAAGACGAGTTGATTGACTTTGCCGTACGGTCGGGCGCACCGCTTGAAGCCATTGAAAACCTGCAAGAAATTGAGGATGAAGGCGAAATATATGAAAGTATTGAAGATATTTGGCCCGACTACCCCAGTAAAGACGACTTTTTCTTCAACGAAGACGAGTATTGAGAAGGTGAAAGAAAACACGTACATTGTACGTATCGCCTGCTTCACCGCATGCAAAAACAAGCAAAAACGGGTAGGAATTTTTTGTCATTTGGACAATGCCAAGCGAAAGCCAAACCTTGGATCGCGGCTTTTGGGTGCCTCTTTGATGCGGGCGGACAAACGTACCGCAGGATTCCACCAACTGCCACCGCGCAAATAGCCCTCTTCACACCATTCCCAAACATTGCCGCTCATATCATAAATACCCAGTGCATTTGGCATTTTTTGCCCTGCCGGATGAGTGCTTTTCCCTGCATTAGCAATATACCATGCCACTTCGCCTGCGGTTGTACTGCCGGCAAACTCATA
>JAITTD010000175.1 GCA_031287245.1 Bacteroidales bacterium | reverse complement strand
TAATTTTCAAATTCGTCGATCGCTATATATATTTTTTTCGACCAAGGTAATGCGATCCTTACTCCTTCGCTCGCAAGTCTTCTTACATGAACATTTTCGTCTTTGCTCCATTTTACCATTGTTTTTATTGTTTCTTTCGGTTTATTTGCCAATAACGGCCTTATTGCATATTCTCCGGTAAATCTTTTTGTTAATTCTTTTATAAAATCCAATGATACGTTTACATTTTTAATCCCGTGTCTTTCAATGTATCTTCCGACAGGCCACAACCACCATCCCTCGGAGAACATACCTGTTTCCTGTTTTAATTCCGGTCCTAAAATCTGTTCAAATATTCTTATATTATTTTCATAGTTTTCCGGTAAATATAATTCAAAGGCATCTGCAAAAACATCCATTCGTCCGGAAAATTCTTTATCCGGTACGTTTTTATCCACGTATTTTATAAATGCCTTTTCGTTAAAATCGGGAAATACCGTTTTAATTTTTTGAGACAATAATTTTGCACAATCGGCATTATAGTAATCTTTTACTTTCATCAGCTTCCTTCTACCATTGTTATTATATCGACAAGAATATTATTAGGATCAGATATAATAAAATGGTGCTGCCCGTATTCGTTAGTTTCAAGAGGAACTAAAATTCCCCATTTTTCCCCGACAAATTTTTCGTAAACATCATCAACGTTGTCCACTTCAATGTTGAGAATAAAACCTGCCGCTTGATGTTGATATTCCGGAGGAACACTTTCATGGGATGCATCAATAAACGCAAGTTCCTGTCCTTTTGAGTGTTTTAGGCTTATATACCAACCTGCGTCAAATACGGGCTCAAATCCAAAAAACCTCTGATAAAAACCAGCGCTTTTTTGCACATCTTTGGTCATCATGACCGGGTAACAACTTTTCATAAATACCATTTTATTTCATCTATTTATTTTCGTCAAACATTTTTTATAAAATTTTCAACAAATTTTAGGCACTACCGCGCCACCCTGAATTACCTGTTTTTCTGATTCTTAGCATATTTTCCCTTCTTTAATTACCTTGCAAAGGTAAACAGTTTTCGTTATATTCGCAAAAAAAATTCATTTTTTTCAAATTTCCGCCTGTTTTTTGGCACAAGTTTGGCGATAGCGTAAATAATGCGATGTTCGCACGGATGCCGTACAGACAAAACACTGTTAGTGCTGCAAAAATAAACATTTTTTCTATTCCGGCACGTACATAATCTCCCCGTTTTCCAATTCATACGCAACTCCCACCCGTTTCCCTTTTTGTTGCGGAGAAGCCGGGTCATTGGATGGCGTGTATCTGTTTATCTTATTTCCTTCTTTGCTAATGATTTCCATGTTCTCTTTGCCCGGATTTTTCACAATCGTGTAATCCTCTTTGGTAAACACTTCGGTCATGTTCATGTGCATTACCATCGCCACCATCAGGGCGACGGCAAACACCATCGCTACATCGAACAGATTGACCACTACGCTGAGCGGGTCGGTTTCTTCTTCTTTTTGAAATTTATTTATCCTTCTCTGTTTCAGTTTCATACTTGTTCTTCTTTTTCGGCTAATACGATTCTTGCTACATAATACAGACTGTTCACGTCTTTGGCATACCACCGCTGTTTGAATTGCAAAGTCACTAATCCAACGGCGCTTACGACCAAACCGACCACCGTAGTGGCAAATACCACTTGCATATTGTACGCCATGCCCGAAATATCGCCGGTGGAAAGTCCGACCAAGGCGGGACTCATTGCAATCAGCGTCCCGATTAATCCCAATACAGGCCCAATTTTAGCCAGCAGTTTGGAGAGCGAAAGGTCTTTTTCGGCTTCATTCTCGAAACTGGAGATGAGAAATTCGATATGCGCTTCATCGACCGGTGCAGCGAGTAAATCCCGCAAGTATTTGATAAATAGCGAATTGTCTTTCTCCGGAAGAACCGCAGGCAAGGCGCTTAAATTGGAAGGCGAAAGTTGCCGGATGGTATCGTTGACCTCTTTGTCGTTCTTCCTTTTGGTCATGAATTGATTGTAAAAACTGCCGACCAACAGCAACGAACGGGCGAAGAGCAACAGGAGAATAATAATATCGGGTATCAACAGGCTATTGGCTACCCAAAACAGTGTTTTTGAAATTGTTTCCATATTTTTTTATTGATTCATTTAATTTTTTTGATGCGCCATTTTATCCGGTTCCAGCCAAAGCCTGTTAGAAACAGGACGACGAAGAGTGTAGCGGAAACCACTATCGCTTTTGCGTTAAATGTTTCGTTTACGGCTGCATAAGTCACGGTTCCGTCCACGGTGGTAATCAATCCGGTGATGCAGACAAACAGGCTGACTAAAAAATGGAGTTCCAACCGAAACTCTTTTTCCGGATACAAACGTTTGACAAGCCAAGTCAGCAAGGGCAAACCGGCAAATACACCTCCGGCAAAAAGACAGGATATCAGGGTAAAACTTGTTCCCGACTGGCTGAAAATGATTTGCGTAAGTACGTAAAACAGAACAGGAAATATCAGCAGTCCGGGATACCAGTCGAGTATTGTTATCCATCCTTTGCCTTTCTTTCGCCCCGGTATTTCCCGAAGCGAAAAAAAACAGAAGCCAAAGCAAATCACGCTTTCTATCGTTATCAATACTGCCGTATCCTGCATCACGCGCGTGTTGTTGAGAAAATCGGCCAATTGCGTTTTGGATTGCAGAATGGCAAACGGGCAAACGCCGATAATGAAAATAGCGCAGAGAAAACCGAATACAATCGTTTGCCACAGTTTTCGGAAACTGAGTTTCAATATGCAATTAATTCCGATAAAAAGCATCAGTACTTGAATGATTATTTCCATTTTAAAAGTCTCATTTATTTTGCGCTACGGGTATGAGTCCATGTCAATTGTGCACACACTGCGTGCACAATTTGTTTGTCAGGCGCTAACTCGTTAAATTTCACAAAGTTATGCAGGTTTCTTTTTGAAAAACCCTGTCCGTATAACTTTGTCAGTTCTTCGCTCAGTTCCTTGATTACGGTTTTGCCGTATTCGCCTTTTTCGTGTTTGAGCACACTTTCGTTAATCTGCTTGCCGATATGCCAGTACAAAACCGACAGTTCGCTGTTTATGGCAATGGCAACCTTGCGGCGGGCGTTGTCAATCAGCGATACAATTGTTTCGAGCAAGGGTGTGACTTGCGGGGCGATATTTGTATTTTTCAGGATTGGCTTCATATTTTTCTTTTATTCCATTTTCTAAACTACAAAATTACAAAAAAACAATGTACTTAAAAAAATATCAACTCTTTTTTCTTTTTCTTCGCAATACCACCAGCAACACGACAAAGGCAATCAACACCACGGATACGATAAACACTCCGTTCAGCGAATTTTTTTCGCCGGTTGCGGATGTCCCTAATTCTTCCTTTTTAAGTATCCGGCTATTGCCTTTTTCATTGGGAGATTCGGGGGAATTTTCGCTTGAAAAACCACTCTTTGTCGAACCAAATTCCTTGACCAAAGCGGTATTCAATTGGGATATGTCGCTCAATTGCTGTGCATTGGCTTTCCACATGCCTTTTTTTGCGGATTCGAGCATGATACCGGTAATTTCCTGTAAAGCATACGGATTTTCCCGTTTGAAAAAGGCTTCCGTACCCAACTGATATTCGTCTTTCACATATACCTCGTACAATTTATCCCACATTTCGTTGTCAATCACATTCGGTTTCAGCACATTCCATGCGTAGGTATTGGTCACCACTTCGGTAATTTGCGCCGCGCTCGATGCGTTGCCTTTCATCACTTCCCGGATGTAGGCGGGGTTGAAAACGGTGGAACGCGCTTCTACGCCAATCGCCTCTTTGAGTTCTTGTATCTTCATATTGTGGCGGTTGCGATAATCGGCGAAATATGCCTCCGGGTCTTTACCGGTTACTTCGCGAACGGCAAGATTCAGTCCGCCCATAAATTCATACACATGGTCGAGGCTCAATGCGCCCCAGGTATTGCTTTGGCGAGGCTGAATAACGACGTCGGTGTTGTGCAAGGCGGCGCGCAGCAGACCTTCCTGAAATTGTCCCCAATTTTTACTGTTACCATATACCGCGCCCATGTTGTGGATATAGGTGCCGGCAATTGCTTTTTCGCTGTCCTGCCGGTTTTTGCCGGTGACCATGCCTTGAATATTCGTTCCGTACATGCCGTTGATTCCGCCAAATACCCTTTGCATAGACAGTTCCCGCGCTTCTTTCGGGGAAATGCCCTGTTCGACCAATAGCCGTTCGGTTTCCACAGCGCTGTTGGCTACCCGATTCTCAAACCGGTCTTCGTTTGCTGATGCCGACATTTCTACGGCGCGACTGATTAATTCCAAGCGGGAAGCGGCTAAATCCCTGAACTGTCCGGAGGTTTGCACGACCACATCAATGCGCGGACGACCTAATTTTTCGGAAGAAATCAACTGCAAATCGGATACGCGACCGTAGCTGTCCCGCACAGGCTCAACGCCCAACATATACAAAACCTGCGCAATGGTCGTTCCTTCGCTTTCAATAAATTCGCTGCTCCAAAACGTATAACTGACCTTTCGGGGATAGTCGCCGTGCTGTTTTTTGTACTGTTCCAAAGTGGCATCCACCAACGAAACGCCTTTTTCCCAAGCCGATTCGGAAGGTGTGGCTTCGGCGTTAATGGCATACAAATTCCGCCCGGTGGGAACGGCTTGCGGATTGGCAACGGCATCGCCACCCGAAGAAGGTGCGATGTATCCGCCGGAAAGGGCGTTCAACAAGGATTGAAACTCTTTTTCCGGACTTTGTTCCAAGCCATTCTTGTAGAAAATAATATTTTGAATCGTTCGTTCAATGTCCACAATCGCTCGCGCTTTGGCTTTTTGTTCGGCAGTATATTCCGCTTTAACAACTTCCGGTTTCGATGGCTGCTTTGCCGCATTTTTCTCCGGCTCTTTCACTGCATCCGGCCTTTTTCCGAATTTGGGAATCCATGCCGGATGACCGCCTCCCGAAGGTTTGTTGTTTCCTGAAGAAGATGTGGACGACATACCCGGCATCATCCGTTGTTTCGGGGCAAGAATGGTTTTTGCTTCCGCTAAATCGCTTGCTTGAATGTGAGCGGTCGCACAAATCAATTCCTCGCTGACCGGTGCGCCGTTCAATATCCGGTTTACTAATAATCGAGCCGGTTCCAAGTATTTTTGAGTGAAAAATGTTTTACTTTTTAGCTGTTTTTCCGTGGTTTTTCCGTTCAATTTATCCAGATTGGCGAGGCTGTACGCAATCGGGTCGGCGCTCATCGCCAATACGGTGGAACGGATTTTTTCGTCCGGATACGGAATGCCTGAGGTATATAAACTGCCGGACATTTTTTCGTTGGCGATTTCTTCCGCAAAGTTTTCGATGCGTTCGATTTCTTCGGTCGAGTAGGGAATGGTCAGTGTGCTATCCAAACGTAAATCGCGATGCAAACCCATGGCCACCGCTATTTTTTTCACTTCCAAAGCAGATTTTAATTGTTCTGCATTTTCGGATTTATAATATTTCTGCATCTTATCTTGCAAATTTTTGAATTGCGAGCGCATTTCACTTTCCATAAAAGCAGGTGTGAGATACGAAACCGTGGTGGCATACGAACGCCGTTTTGCCATCATGCTTTCGCCGATATTTCCAATCGTGTAATAATAAAAATGCGGAACAGCGCCCACCAAACGGTCAGGCCAATCATTATGACTGAGCGCCACTTGCTTTTGCGGTGTAAATTCCAAACTTCCATGCGTGCCGAAATGCAGCATTGCATCCGCTTGAAAATCAAATTGCGACCAAAGATAGGCGGCGATATATTCGTGCGGCGGAGCGGCTTTTGTGCCGTGAACAATGGCAAACGTATCATCACCCCGTCCCGCCAAAGGTTGCGGAAGCAAAACGATATTGCCGAACGACAAACGGTTCACTGAAAGCGTACCGGATTCCCCATAAAGGGCAAGGGCATCCGCATAAAGCGCCTTCGGCAAAGCACGATTGACCCACGTTTCGTAGGTTGGTTGTTCGATAACAGCGGAATTTTCTTGCGAAAACAACCTTTTTTCAAATTCCTTGACGTTGGCAGGAAGATTATCGACTTTATATCCCTCTGTTTTCAGCCGTTTCAGGAAGTTGTAGAGCGAAGGAACGGTTTCCAGACCTTGCGCCGCAAGCGATTTTCCTCCGCCTTGGAAATAGTAAATGGCGACTTTCTTTTCCGCATTGCTTTTCTTTTGCAACGAGATAAAATTGTGTACAATTTGCGTAAATGTTTGAAGGCGTTCGGGAATGGCTTTGAATACATACAAACCGTGTGCATCCACTTCCTGCGCATTGAGTACGTATGGATAAATCGCGCCGTCGAGTTCGGGCGTCACGATACTTTGCGACAGAAATCCGCCGAACATTCCCATCGGGTCGGCGAGCCACTCTTCTTTGGTTTGCAAAAGGGAAAGGGGTGCAAAAATTGGAATATTGCGTTCTTTGAGCCAATCAACTGCGGCATCGGCTTGTCCCATGGCCATTCGTCCGTGCGCAAAATAGATAACGGCGTCGGGCTGTATCTCTTGAAGAAATTCCAAGCGTTTCATAAAGGAACTAACCGGATATACATTCAATTTTAAGTTTTGTAAAGCCGCAATCAAACTATCTACATTTTCTTTGTTGCCGCTGAAAGGGTCGTTTAATCCGCCGACAATCGCTACTTTGGGCGCATTTTCCGTATAAAAACGCATTTTTTTCAAGTAATCTTCATAATCGCTTACTCTTTCAAAGGCAACCGTTTCATCCAAATGATACAAAACATCGGAAGCGCTTTTCACCGCCGTATCGGATGTTTGGACGAAGAATTTCTTTTTGTCAATATTTTGACGGATATATCTTGCCAGGTTTTGGTAATTCTTTTTATTTCCATTGTCGAGATATTCCTGCACTTTTGTCTGGTCGATACTGTCCAGGTTGCAGATATTGTTTTCGGGAGAAGTGGCGCTGAAAACATAAACAGGCGTTCCCTTGTCCGCTATTTTCTGAATTTGGTCGCGCTGTTCGCCGGTTATTTGCAAACCCATTCCGAAAGCTAATACAAAATC